>JAKPEO010000104.1 GCA_029551925.1 bacterium | reverse complement strand
CGAAAAAGAAGCAGACCAGCATCGCTCGTTATATCACCGCCTTTAAATTCAGCAATTATTTCCTGTTTTTTTAATCCTTTGAATCTAATAATTTCTGATTTCATTCGAATACTCCATTTGCTTGTTTTAATACTATTTCTCAAAATCTTTATTTTTTTTATAAATTTTTATTCCGTTTTTCAAGGAACATTTTTTTCTAATTTTATTGCTGATTGTATTGATTTTATTAGTGTTTTATATGCCTTTTGTTTAATTATTATGAAATATGCAGGTTATAGTTATAATTTAATTATATATAACTATGTTTTTTTAGTAAAAGTCAAGCATTTTCGTTTGTTTTTTATATGTTTTTGTTTGATAGTTATATTAAATGCGGGAAGTTGGGTTTTTATAATTTGAAATTTTAAAAACTTCGTGTCTTGGTGCTACTTTGTGTCTTTGTGTTACTTCGTGTCTTGGTGTTAAAAAAAATAAATACGAAGACACGAAGGAAAGATAAGACACTTTGTTCTTCTTTATCCTACTCTAACGATTGCATTATTTTTTTTAGTTCGTTAAATACTTCTGTTACGCTTATTGATTTCATACATTCATAATTGCGCGGACAATTTATTTTTTGATTATATTTATAACAAGGACTGCATTCTAATTTTTTTGACAATACAATTGAATTTGGATGATACGGTCTATTTTTTTCTATTATCGTCGGACCGAACAACGCTATAATTCTAATGCCGGCTGCTACTGCTAAATGCATTAATCCGCTGTCATTTGAAATAAATACTTTACATCTTTTTATTAGTAAACCGGCTGCTGGCAAACTAGTCTTACCTACTAAATTAATTATTCGCGCTTGTTTTTCTATCTGTAAAGAATATTCGATTTCATTTTTTCCGCCAAATAATATTACAGCGGAATTTTTATATTCGTCTAAAATTTTTGAAATTAATTTTTTAAAATTATCAATTTTCCATCTTTTTGCATCTAAAAAATCATTTGACCCAATATGCATACCAATAAGCATTTTATCGGTCAAATCCATTTTTAAATTATTTAATATTTTTTGCGTTTCTTGTAAATGCCGGTCATTAAAATAAAATTTTAATTGTAGAGCTTCTTCTTCTTTTTTGATTTTCGTCAATTGATTTACAATTTCAAAATTTCGTTCAACTTCATGTAATTGCCAATTTGGCTTAACGCAATGCGTGAAAAAAAAATTATAATTACTTTCAGCGCAGCGCAGCCGCGCTTTGCTAGCTATTGCTAAAAATCCAGATTTGAATTGTGCTAACCCCATAGACGAAATATAAACATCAAATCTTTTAAAAAACAAAATTTTCAAAAATAATATCAAAAACGAAAATTTAGAATTATGATTATAAATAAATATTTCTTTGAAATACCCGGATTCTTTTAATATTTTGTCAGCGCCTAATTTGCTTGTCAGCAAAAAATATTCGTTGTTATTCGGAGAATATTTTTTTATTAATATTTCCAATGCCGGCGTAAACATTAAAGCATTGCCGACACCGCCGGTCAATACAATTAATATTTTCATTTAAAATTATCGATTACCTCAAAAAATTTTGGATATATTTTTTGTGCGTTAAACCGCTCACTGTTTTTCAAGCCCTTGGCTATAATCAATTTTTTTAAATTTTCGTCTGTTGCTAATTCTTTAAGTTTTTCGACGAATTCATCAAAATTTCGATAATCAAATAAAATCGCCGAATCTTCTAAAATTTCCGATAATGACGCGGCATTAGACGAAATCACCGGGCACCCACATTTCTGTGCTTCAATCGGCGGAATGCCAAAGCCCTCATACATACTCGGATGACAATATATTTCAGCGGCGGCGTATAAAACCGCTAATTCATTATTATTTTTTGGCGTTATAAAAAAAACACGATTTTCTATATTCAATTTTTTTACTAATTCTTTGGCGCTGGTCATCCCATCGTTAATCGGTCCGGCAAGCAGTAAATTTTCCGGTATATCTTTACAAATTTTAGAAAATACATTTATCAAACCATTAATATTTTTATGCGGTTTATAGTTTGATACGCTTAATATAAATCTACCGTATTGCTTTCGCAAATTTTCAATTTTGTTTTTTTCTATAGTTTTTAACGAAATATCAAATATTTTATTTGTTGTATTATACAGCACACTAATTTTTTCCGAAGGGATATTATAATTTTCTAAAATTTCGGATTTGGTGAAATTTGAAACTGCAAAAATACGGGCACTGCGATTAAGCGAATATTCTAATAATCGCGAAGCGAACAATCTGTAAAATCTTGACCGCGCATAATATTGTATCGGAAAAGTAATAAAACCAATATCGTGAACAGTAATCACGCACGGACACTGCGCTAAATACGGAAATTTATAATACGGCGAGAAAAATAAATCTATCTTATTTTTTTTTATCAATTTCGGCAGCGCGTAAAAATCAAATATTGTATTTGTTGTTTTATATTTTATAAACTTAAAATTTTCCGGCAGTTCTTTTTGAAATTCATTTAATTCGCCTGTGTTAGTATATAAAAAAAAATTATAGTGTTCGGATTTTTTAGTAATTAGATAATTTAATAAATTTCGAGTGTATTGACCAATACCAGTATTACTCACGCATATTTCGCGAATATCAATACCTATATTCATTTTTGGGGAGTGGCTAATTTTGCATTTTTAAATTGTTTGATAGTTTCGCTTGTAATTTCATTTTTAATTATTGCAGAACCGACTATCACGCCGTCCGCTTCTGTGTATTTGTAAATATAATCTATATCTCGAATTTTTCTAATGCCAAAACCAATATTCACATCACAATTGACAATTTCTTTGATTTTTTTTATTTTATCTATTATTTGTTTAGTTAATTTTACATTTTTACCTGTTACTCCAGCATAAGTTACAAAATAAATAAATCCAGTAGTATGCTCTGAAATTTTTTTTATTCTATCATCAAGCGTATCCGGCGTAATAATAAACACGCTCTTTTTATTGTATTTTTTCGCTATTTTCAATAATTCGCCGCTTTCTTCGATAATTAAATCTGGAATAATAAAACCGTCAATTTCGCTTTTCATAAATTTTTCTATTCCGTATTTCAATATCGGATTATAATATGTCATCGCATAAATCGGCGCTGTGATTTTATCTTTTAATTTTTTAATAAATTCAAGATAATCAATAAATGAGATTTTATTTTTTAACGCAATTCGCGCAGCGTCAACTATTACTCTACCGTCAGCTATCGGGTCTGAATAAGGAAAACCGATTTCAAATATATCAGCAGTATCTGCAAAAGTCAATGCTTTGCGATATGACTCTTCAATCGTCGGATACCCGAATAATATGTATGGTATAAATTTTTTTTTTGTATTCATTTATAGTTCATCTTTATATTGAAATAAATCAGTATTTTCATTTAAAAAATTTGAAAGTTTTAAATTTAATGATTTAAAAAATTCTTCTGGCGTAGTCTCAATAAGACCATAGCCGATATATCTTATTGACTGAACATTAAAAACATCTTTTATTATCAATTTTACAATTATATCTTTTGCATAATAATTAAACGAATTTTCTATTTGTGTTAATGACACCATATTAGTTAAAATAAACGCTTCGCGCATCCAAAAATCAGAAGGGAAAAAAACATCCCAAATTTGATTGACTACTGATATTTTAAAATTTTCATAATCTGTAATTCTCATTTTTTCTAAATTAAATGGTATTTTGATTTTATCATTCAATCTGCGGCTGATATATCTTTCCGCTGTATTTAATGTATTTTTCGAGGCATTTATATTTCTCAATAAATGATATAATTTTATTGAAAAAATAAATGTAAAATTTGCGGTTTTGTCAGTTTCGATTTTTATTATATTCAATATTGTTTTTTCTAATGAACCATTAGATATTAATTTACTGCGCGGAAATTCTAATAATATATTTTGTAGAAATCTAAAAGATTTAGGCGTATCGTCAATTTTATAATAACATTTTGCTAATGTAAAATAAACATCATCTTTAATATCATTAGGAAAATCATTAAGTGTTTTGGTTAATTCAGCTATTGTAATATCGAATTTTCCTTTATTATAATATTTCCTTAAAATCTCATTATATTGATTCTTTAAACTTTCAGTTCTTTCAGGTCTGACAAAATCAGTTTCAAATTCCGGAAAAAACGGCTGTCGCGTAGTAGTTAACGGCTGCGCATAGCCTGCCGTTTGTGCAAACAAAAATATAAATATAAAATAAAAAATATATATATTTTTTTTTAAATTTTTAAATTTCATTGTCGTATATTTGCTGTGGCATTATATATGTTTGACGATTTAGTTAATATCGGCGTAATAAATATTAATAATTCGGTATTTTCTTTATTTGTTTGCGTGCGTTTGAATAATCCGCCTAACAGCGGTATATCGCTTAATACAGGCACTTTTATCTGATTTTTTGTCTCGTCTTGTTTTATTAAGCCGCCAATAACTATCGTATTATTGGATAATACATTACCAAATGTTTCAGCTTCGCGCTTGTTGATTGTCGGATTATTTAAAACATTTATAACCTGAGCGTTCGCATCTATTTCACTAACTATTAAATGCAAGTTCAAACCAATAACATTATCTATTATTGATGTTGGAGTAACAGTCAAAGTTATTCCGACATCTTTGAATTCAGTATATTGATTGTAAGCTATATTGTTAGTATTTAAAATATTATCAGACTTTTGCTGCACTACTGTCACCGGCACTTCTTTACCAACTTTTATCACTGCTTTTTTATTATGAGCGGTAGTAATGCGCGGTCTCGATAAAATCTTTGTTTGAGAATTAGTAGTCATCCAAGTCATAATAGCATTAAATCTTTTAGTGTCTAATATTGCATAACGCAAGCCAGAAAATTTCAATGCTTGTCCGTATAAATTTTCTGAATGCCGTAAATTCATATTCGTGCTTAAAGTATTGCTTTTGCCTACTTCCCATTCTATACCGAAATCATTTTGTTCTGATAATTTTACTTCCGCTATTACTACATCAATAAATATCTGATCTGGTATTTTATCTATTTCTTCTAATGCTAATAATAAATTTTGATAATCTGTTTTTGTGGCGTTTATTAATAACGAATTTGATGTTTTGTCAGCGGTTACCACTATATTTGGCGATATAGAACTTATATAGTATTTCATCAGACTATTATCTTTCAATATATCAGGAGTATTCGCAGTTGTATTGACATTTTTTAATGCGCTAATCATAGTATTCAGCATATTCGCTAAATCTTCTGCTGGTGTATTTTTACAGTAATATACAAAAGTTTTTAATTCCTTTCTGTCTATTAATTGCATTGATACTTCCGGATTATCCAATTTTTCGAGCCATTCCTGAATTGTCTGCAATATATCTGGATTATCAGTCAATACAACAAATTTATTTTGCTTTTCTATTGCAAACATTTTTATAAAATTTATGGCATTTTTATACAGCCCTTCTGTTATTATTTTTTCTAAATTAGCGATAATATAATCAGGCGTGCGATTACGCGTTTCATAAATTTTGGATATCATCTTACGCTGTGCTAAACTTTCTATATTTTTATCTAATTCATTTATTATTAAATCTATTGAATTAAAATCTTCAATATTTGCCACTATTATCAATATATTTGTTCGTTCGTCTGCAACTGACGAATATATCTTTAAAGCGTTTTGATTAGTATTGAATAAATCTAAATGTCTTTTAATATCTATCGCTTTATGATTTTTAATTTTATATACTTTTATCTGACGCGGCGGGAATATGCGAATATTAACGTTATTATCTAAATAATTTATTATTACTTCTATTTCAGACAAAACAGAAGCGTCAGCATTCAATATTACGCTGTTCGTTCGTTTATCAGCAGTTATATGTTTTATTAATTTTTCCGAAATTACTAAATTACGCTCGTCATCGCGCACCATTTTAATTTCTTCTTTAAATAAATCGCTTAATACTTTCACAACATCGTCAGCTGCGGCATTTTTCAAAGTATATACTTTATATATACCTTCATTTACTAATGTATCAACATCTAATTTTTCTATTATTTCAGTTATCTTTTTTTCATGTTCTTTTAAAAAACTTATTGTTATAATATTTTCAGACGGATCATCTTTTATATCCTTTATTGCGCGGATAACATTTACATTTTCTTCAGTTGTCAATATATTTTGAACATATAAATCTTTGCGCGTGGTTATCTGCTGTTTTTTAAATAATTCGGCGGCAGATAATTTAGAAAGCATTATAGTTTTCAAATAATTCACAATTTCTGTTGATTTAACTTTATTAGTTTTAAATGTTTTGGTAATATATCTGTCAATCTTTTCAGTGCTGATTTTCAATGCGTCAAGAAATTTAGTTAAAGTTTCGGAATCTTCGGCTTGTATGATAAAATAATTGAATTCTTTATAAACAAAATATTTGATATTAGGATATTTTAAATCATCTAAACTTAATTGGATTTTTCTCAAAATTTCATTATCAATCTGCATAATAAAATAAAATTTGTGAATAGGAATATAGGTTTCGGCAAATATCACTGTCTTATTAATTTTATAGCCATTACCAAAATCTTTTATAGCATATTTATATTCTTCTAAAATTTTATTTAAAAATACAGGCAAAAATTTTACATTTATACGGCTTTCAGATTTTACTGTAATATAATCATTAAAATTATAAAAATCTATAATATACTGTATTTTCGTAATCGAACTAAAATGCTCGATCATACTTTTTAAAGTCGATTTGTCAAAATCCAAAATTATGTATTCGACATTTGTTTTTATTGGTATTAATTCGCTTTCTATTTCTGGTATTATTTTAACAGCATCAGCGGAAATATCAGATTTTATTGGAATGTCGGTGGGTTTACTAATTTGCTGCGGCTGTGTAATTTTCTGCTGCGCTGTAATTTGTCCGTCAGTAGTTGAAATATTGTTCGAACTATCTAAAAGCCAATATTTTTCTTGCGTGTATATTGACTGCGGAAAATTCTTGAATAAATAATTTTTTAAAGCATTTGCTCTGACTGTATCTCCTTTAATATTATATAAATTTGCTAATAAATAAACCGAATTTTCTATATAATATTTATTATCAGAAATTTTTTCTATTAAGATTTTTAAATTTTCTATCGCGGCATCATATTTTTTTTTATAAGTATATGACTTGCTTAATTTATACAATAATTCGGCTAATTCGTTATTATTTAATTTTTCGGTCTTTTGAGCCCGTTCAAATAATATTATCGCTTCATCATATTTTTTTTGCTCATAAAAAGTCAATGCGCCTTGAAATATTTTATTAGCAAATGCTATATTATAACCGCTGAATATCAATATTATGACTATATAAATAATTTTCATAAAAATTTCTTATTTTTTTTTTATATTTTAAATTGCTAATTTTACTATTTTTTTCTATTTATGTCAATTAAAATAAAATAAAAAAATTTCTGTCTTCATAATTAAATAAAATCTTTATGCGCATTTGCTGTTTTGCATTTAAATAAATTACTATTCAATTCTGTTAGAGTTAATTTTTATTCTTATATTCACGCAGGTTTATGGTTACAGTTGCTTATTTTGGAAACATAAATTTTTATTGATTAGTTATAAATTTTGGTAATACTTATATATGATTTTTTTAGAATAGCATTTATTAAAAACAATCTATTTCGATTAAATTTATTTATAATTTATATAAAGATATTTTTTATAATAAAAGGTAAGTAAATGGTAGCGGGGGCTGGATTTGAACCAACGACCTTTGGGTTATGAGAACTTGAGTTTTAAGAGTTTTATATTGATAATAAAAGGTTTAGCGTTAAAAAACCTTTCATACTTCTTTCATACTCACAAATACTGAAAAAATTTAAAATCTTAAAATCAAGCCGTTGTCTTACATTTTTTTTTGATATTTTATGATATATATTTGACTATACCCCGTAAAAAAAGTAGGGCGCATAGATTATTGTTTTACCATCGATTACTCTATTATCATAAACGGATTTATTGAAAATCACCGCTTTTTTTAATTTTAATGTTTCCATACATTCAAGCATCGCGCGTGGCGGATTCGAATCATATTTTCCTGATTTGACTTCAATTATTTTTGTTCGCCCAAAAAGAAACAAAAAGTCGTTTACTTTTTTCTTGAAAAAAGTTAGACAAAAACAAGGGGTTGGGTGATTTATGAAAACCCTTTTTTGAAAAAAAGGCGTTTTCAAACTTTCCCCAAAAACTTTAAAATTTATTATACAGCAAATAATCATTATCAAAATCAATTCAACCCTCCTTTAACCTATCGCCAAAAATTATGACTACCTGAGAGAATAAGTCAAAGAATGTTGGTAGAATGATTTGCTAAGCTGCCGGCGCTTAATCAACTGAAATTAACCTCATTATTTTTTTCCTAAAAGTTAAATCGGTTTCATTTGGATTACTAATTTTATTAATATTATTTAATGCTTTATTAAAATTTCCAGATTTAAAGTATAGCACCGCAAGATTAAAATAATAATCGTTATTTTTGAGAAGTTCATTTGCTTTTTCACAATCAGCGAGTATTTTGTCAATCCAATTTTGATAATTTTTATTTGTTTTATATTTGCTTATATCAAAAGCATTATTGATTTCAATAAAACGATCGTTTAAAATTGCATTTGTATGCGAATGAAGATTCTTTTTCAGATTTTCGTTTTCAGCTATCAAATCGCCGGCTATAATAAGTGATTTAGCATAATCAGCTTTTAATTTTGAAATGTCATTATTGAGTTTAGAAATTATATCATTCATATTTTCATTTTTTTTTGCGGATTCGTTTTTTTCTGATTCAAGCGCTATAATTTGTCTCGTTAAAGTATTTTTTTCAACTTTAAAAACGCTCAATTCGTTATTTATCGTTTTAAATTCATTTTCCTTTTCAGCAAAGTGTCTGTTTAATGAAGAATATACACTTAACTGTTTTTGCAACTTATCAATTTCCGATTGCATTTTCTCATTTTTTCCATAAAGCGATTGAGAAATATCTGCAAAATGCTCACGTTTGCCAATTTCTTCATTCAAAAATTTCTGTGTTTCATACAGTTTGCGTTCCAATTCAGTTTTTTTAGTTTCATACTTTGATAACGCATTGCTGTAATCCTTTTTTAATTCTTCGATTTCGGTATTCGTTTTCTCATTTAAAGCAGTTAAATTTTGTATCATAAAGTTACTTTTTTTTAATTTTTCTGTATATTCGTTAAATTTAATTTCGTTATCTTTTAATTTACTTTTATAATCATTCGATTTAAGCGTATGATTTTTATTTATCATATCGTAGAGATTAATCATTTTCTGCAATTCATCGCTGATTTTTTTATTCTCTTTTTCAGCCGCGTGCAGTTTTTGTTCTAATTCTGCCGTATTATAAATATAACTATTTTTTTCAACTTCTTTCTCTGTCTCAATTTTTATCGGATCAATCTTTTTTTCACCTATTTCAAAATATGAAACATTCGAATAACTTATATTTTTATCCTGTTTCTCGCCAACACGCCAGTAATATCTGCCAGAAGAAAACTCAATAAAATTTTCTATTGGATTATCATCAAACAAATATGTTTCTTTTCGATAAACTAATGGATTAAATTTTGTATTCTTAGAAACTTCTATTATAAACAAGGATTGATGATTTTCAGAATTCCAAATAAAAGTAACAGCGTCAAAAGTTATCTTTTTTTTCTCAAGCGGAAAAATTAATATTGGGGCGCTATAACTTGCGTTTAAATCAGACAGCAATAACTGCCCGCAAAAAAATAATATGTATAATAATTTATTTAAATGTTTTTTTCGATTCATACAAAATTCTTTTACCTTCCTTATCAAAACCTTTTAAAGTATAATAATATTCAACACTGCTATCGTCAACTTCAAAATTAAATGTATTGTCGGCGAGTATCTGTTTAAAATAAGGTTTTTTCAAATCTGAACTTTTATAAATTTCAATAATCACTATTTCGGTGCCGTTTCTGTCAAAATTCAAATTAACAGTTTTAAAAACAGTAAATTGCGTGCTTTCACTCCAATCGCTTATTTCGTTATCAGTAGTACTCAGACTTCTGTAACGCCAGAAATATTTGCCATAATCTAATTTTACCGAATATTCATTTGTTTTTATAAAGTAATTTAAAATATTGTGCATATCAAAGTTTTCAGCATTTGATATTTCAATTTCAACTGCCTTGTTATTTAAGTTTTTAATAATAAATTTTATACCCTCTTCAACAGATATTTTGTCAGTTTTTAATGAAACATTTATACTCTTTTCTTCTTTTCCATGGGAAAATTCTGTTATTTTTTCCTGTTTTGTAAATTCTACTTTTGGTTTCAGGTCATTAGCAAATTTAACATTTTTTGATTCAATCGTTTTTTCTTTTTTTAAATCATCGGCTGCTGATAATTTCCCAAAATTATATGCGAAAGTAAGTTTATGTGATGCATCAAAATGATTATATGGAATAAAAGCGTAATTAATATCAATGCCGTTATTTAGATTAATATCCATTCCAAGATTAATCCCTTTATTCGCGTCATTGCTGCCATCAATGCCCGCTCTGACTGTAAATATTGGATTAAAACTATATTGCGCACCAAATAAAAAATTACTGTCCTGCTCACGTATTTTCTCAATATCCAAAAAAATTCCAAGTTTATTATCAAACATATAATATGAACCACCAAATTTTATTAGCAATGGTAAATCTTCATTTTTAGATTGATATTTTATTTGCGTTCCTATATTTTGAATTGTTAAACCAATAGCCGCATCATAATCTTTAAAAACATAAAGCCCGCCAAAATCAACAGCTAAGGCCTTGCCACTGTATGAGTCAAGTTTTTCAAAAAAATATTTTAACCCAATACCTGTATAAATATTTCCGAGTTTAGGAGTGTTCAAATATCCTTTGATAACATAACTTTTAGCCGAAAAATTGCCGAGATTGATTGAAGAGTAAGTTGAAGAGTAAGTTGTTCTGTTAAAATCGCCGTAATCAAAATAATTAATGCCCAATAAATAACGGGTATTTTTATATTCATTAATAAAACTTATATTATTTTGCCGCATTGATTCTACATATTCATTATTTGAAAACCCTG
>JAKPEO010000095.1 GCA_029551925.1 bacterium | reverse complement strand
TCCATAATTATTTGAAATGATTTTTAATGCTTTTATTAATTCTGATTCAAGTATTTCTGGAGTATTTCTTTTTATCTCATTAAAATCTATTTTTATTATCGGATATTTTTTAAAATGCCATTTATCGTAAATATATAATCCTTGAAATAATTCTTTATTGCCGCTGAATATATTTTCAAGCGTTGACACCATCAGCGATTTGCCGAACCTACGCGGTCGCGAGAGAAAATAGTATTTCCCTTCATTTATCAATTTATAAATATATTCAGTCTTATCTATATACAAATAATTGTCTTCTATTATATTTGCAAAATCTTTTATGCCTATCGGTAATTTTTTCATATTAATTATTTTATAAACTTCAATAATCAAAGTCAATCAAAAAAAATGTGATTGCAATTTTCGAATGGCCCGCCAACCCAAAAGTTTTAATTTTCTTTTTTAATGAATGATTTTATCGAAAAAAATAAAAAATTTAATAAATAAACACAGCAAAAAATCAAATAAAAAAATCAGATTAACTTTTGAAATTAAAATCTTTGTGCGCACTGGGCAAGAAAATTATCTTATATACTTACTGAAGTAACAGAGCAAATTTTGAATAATTGGTCATAACTTTTGAATACTTTATATAAATTTCTAAACATTTTTTTTGAAACTATTTAAAAGTTAAAAACACGCTATTATTCATTACATTTTTTATTTTTTCGCTTTTTCAAAACCGGAGCGTGAATTTAATATTACATTTTCATTCACGCAATACGCTAATCTAAAATAGCCAGCGCGGCCGAAGCCGATGCCCGGTACAGCAAGAATATTATACTGCAATAATTTATTAACAAACTGCACATCATCAACTATAGGCGATTTCACAAATAAATAAAATGCGCCTTCCGGTTTATATAATTCATAGCCCAAGTCTATAAGCATATCATAAAATAAATCTCTGCGTTTTTGATAAATGGTTATATTTACCTTTACATCTGTTAATTCCGCTATTATCCGCTGCATTAAAGCAGGGGCATTGACAAATCCGCAAATTCTATTGCATAAAGTCAAAGCGTCAAATAATTCCTTTTTTCCTTCGCATTGCGGATTAATCAAAGCATAGCCAATACGCTCGCCTGGCAGCGATAATTCTTTGGAATACGAATTTGCAATAATAGTATTTTTATAAATGTTCAATAATGACGGCGCTTCTAAATTTTCATAAACAATACTTATATACGGCTCATCTGATATTATAAATATAGGCCTGCCGTGTTTGTTAGAATAATGTTCTAACAATTCCGCTAATTTTTGTAAATTTGATTTTGTATAAACTTTTCCAGTAGGATTATTCGGAGAATTAATTATTATCGCTCGCGTCTTCACTGTTATTTTTTTTTCGAGTTCATTTATATCTAAATCAAAATTTTCCGTTGATTCAGCTACAATAGGAACGCCATTATGATTATCTATATAAAACTTATATTCAACAAAATACGGAGCAATAATTATTACCTCTTCTCCCGTCTCTAAAATACTTTTGAGAGCTATATTAATTGCACCAGCCGCACCAGTAGTCATTATTATATTATTCGCTTCAATTTGAGGGGCATTATATATTTTTTTCAATGTTTCTGCTAATTTCTCACGCGTAGCAGCATACCCAGCATTTGGCATATATCCGTGATTTATCGGATTAATTTCCAAACTTTTATTTTTCAAAATTTCAAAAAACTTCGCAGGCGGCGGAACATCAGGATTGCCTAAACTAAAATCAAAAACATTTTCCGCACCGAATTTTTTTTTTAATTCTGCGCCAGCTTCAAACATTTTGCGTATCCAAGAAGCGCTGCTAATATAATTTTCGATTTTTTTAGAAATATAACCGTTCATAAATAAATCATCCTTATTAATTTCTGGCAATTTTTTTTATTTGTATGTTATATTAAAACTATACAATCTTAGCGGCGATATTTTTTAGTAGCCAATAAAACTTTCGCTGATAACTTTATCTTTTGGACAGCCCAAATTATTACAAACGCCTTTCATAGCATTAACCATCGCTGGCGGGCCAAAAATATAAAAATATTTTGAATGTATATCTTTTATCTTCTGCGCTATTACATCTTCTCTTATCATTCCTACAATACAATCAAAATCTGAAATATTACACTCGCTCAAAATATGGAATATTCTCAAATTTCTGGGATATTTTTTGACAAGTTCGTCAAATTCATTTTTAAACGCTATTTCTTGCTCGTTTCTATTAGCATAAAATATATTAATTTCATAATCTGAAAAATTATTATTCGCTAAATCCAAAAGCATCGAAATACACGGAGTAACGCCAATACCGCCGATTAAAAAAACAATCTCATTATGATTAGGAGCAAGCACGCAATTACCTAATGGCCCTTTCAAACTTACTTCATCGCCTATTTTCAAATTCCGCAATTTATCAGAAAATTTACTTGCGCTTAATCGTTTAGTTACTTCAATATAATCATCTTGTGGCGCATTTGAATATGACAAAAATTTATTCAGTTCACGGTCCATTAAATTTTCCGCATTAAAAAGCACCTGTAAAAATTGACCGGCTTTAAAGAACACTTTCAATTGCGGAGCAAATCTAAAACTGCAAACAGTCGCAGTCCTTTCAATTTTTTCTATAAATTTTGCTTTTACAATTTGCATTATGAAATTTTCTCCAGAAAAAAATTTAGTCGCGAATTTAGTCCTTAAAAAAACTCGCGACTAATTAATCATTGATTAATATTTATATTTTAATTTGTAAATATCATAACTTACATACATCCCCATTGACGATGAAAGTCCGACATTATTAATTTTTACGCCAGAAGTATAATCGGCATATTTATAGCCCAATTTTATTGAATGACTGTAATAATCATTTAAACTTTTTTCTAAACCAACTACAATTCTTGATTTTTTATCAACTTTATATTCAATATTCAAACCAGAATAAAATACATTAAAATATCCGCCTAATGATGTATTATATTTTTTTGTATCTGCATTATAAAATAAATAAGCGGAAAATAAATACATACCTAAATACGGTTTTAATTGAATATTGCCGAATTTCATTAATTTATCCAATTGTGAAATTCTATCAAATACCAATTCTAATGCCCCAACCCCAGCATAAGATTTAAAAGAAGTAGTAGTATTTACTTCAAAATTTCCGCGAACAGTCATATCCAATCTGTCGCTGCTGAACCAACTACCTGCGTTTGCTGAACTAATTAATACAGCAATTAAACAAAAAGTTAACATTAATTTTTTCATAAAAAACACACTCCTATAAAAAAAATATTTCTAATTAATTTTAATTTTCGATTTTTTGGGATTTCAAATAATCATAAATTTTCCACATATAATTTGAAAATTCTGTTGTTATTTTCTCGCGCAGCGCTATTTTATCAGAAGCAGATACGCTGTAATCATCATATTCAATTTTTAAATAATACATTTTTTTCAACATTTGAATAGTGGGAATAATTATATTTTCATTTATTCCGCCAGTCGTGCTGCCTACTTTATTATTTATCTGTTCTACAATATACCAAATATCTTGCGGCGACATATCTTTAATGTCAAAATCCTCAAATAAATAAAATAAATTGCCTAATTTAATTTCTCTTAATGTTCGTTCGTCTTTGTGCAAATAAAAATCATAGCCAGCATTAAATAACGATACTATAAATTCCGCTATTTTTCTCGATTTTAAAGTATTTTGTTTTTTTATACTGTTATCAAAACCAAAATAAATACCATAGTCATTAATTTCACATTTTTCGTTAAAATTGACTTTTGCGCCGCCGTAAATATCATAGTTTTTATAACCTATTTTCAATGCCGTATTTCTTTGGTCAAAAGCATTAAGCCACTTTTCGTAATTTGCTAATATTTTCTGTTTTTCTGTGCCTAAAGTATATTCAGCGCACACACCTACAAATAATCCGCCAATAAGAGTTAAATCAAAATTGTTTTTTGCATAACTAACAGGAAGCAGCATTGCACCAATAGTAGGCGTAATAGATAAATTACCAAAATTAAATAATGTTTTCAGCCCCGCTAATTCTTTTAGCGCTATTTCAAAATTTATGCCGCTTGTAATATATCCGCTTTTATGTGAATAATTTATTTCTACATTCGACCGAGCAAACATCTGATCATCATTATCTTTTTCTTTTTTTTCACTCGCATTAATAAAATTAACTGATAATAATAAACAAATAAAAAATATTGATATAATCTTCTTCATTTTTCAAACATTCTCCTATTATAAAAAATTATAATTCATTTTTTTGTTTTAATAAATCAATTATATCCCACATTAATTTTGTAATATCATTTATTAATTCTTCTTTGATTTTGGTTTGTTCGAACTTACTTAATTTCTTATCGTTTTTTTGAACATAAAAATTCTTTATTATATTTATCCCGCGCTGCGCAAAATTAGTTATATCCGTCTGCGGTAATTTTATGTTTTTATTTATTAAATTTACAATCTCTACTATTTCCGCAGTGCCTAATTTCGGCATTTCATCTACTGCATCTAATACATAATATATTGCGCCGGGCTGAATTTTACGCAATATATCAATATCTTTTGTTTCATAATATTCATAAGCGTTATTGAAAACATCTACCAAAAATAAGACTGTTTTTTTGGTGGTCTCGCTTAATATTTCTGTTCTTTCAGACGATTGCGGTTTTTCAACTTTACTTTTGGTCATTAAATCAAAAATATTCCACCATAATTCTGTAAAATCATTAGTAATTTGTTCTTTTAATCTTACATCTTCCGCTGGCGTCAAGTTTTTTGCTGTTTTTTTCAGATAAAAACTATGACCTAAACTAATACCTTTTCTAACAATTTCAACCACTTCATTTTTCGGCAATTTGATATTTTTATTTACTAAATCTACAATTTTCATTATTTCTTCTGTATCTAATTTAGATATTTCTTCAAATGCATCTTCCGCTAAATAATAGAACGAGCCGGGATTAATATTTTTAAACGCTCTTATATCGTTTGTCTTATAATATTCGTAAGCGCTATTAAAAAGATTTACAAATAAAAGTATCACTTTTTCAGACGAAGGATAAAGCCGTTTTTTCAAACTTACATCGAATTTTTGACCATTATTATATTCAGTGATTCTTATAGTGGTATTTTTATATTTTTGCGTTTGGTCTTCATTCACTATAAAATTTACATCTAACGGCAGCATATTTTTTGTTATATAAATCGGTCTGTTTTCGCCGTCATATCTAATCATTCTTGATGATTCGCCTAACTTAATAAAAATACTTAAATTCGGCGTCCATTCTTTAATATTAAAAAATATAATGTCTTCTTGCGGTATTGTAAAAGCCGGCTGCATATTATAATTAACAGCGGCAGACGCTGGCTCTTCTAATTGCTTTACAGGAGTTACAGGAGCATGAGCAGTCAGAGCTGGCGGCGGCACTGGTGTTTCTTGAACAACAGTTACAGGAACCGGCTCTTTGGGTTGTTCACTTTTTCTTAAAATATGCGCGCAGTTTGTCAATATTGAAAAACTCAATAAAACCACAAACAATATTTTAATTATTCTTTTTTTCATAATCTATTGCCTCTAAAAATTAAATAGTTTGAATTAGATTTATTTATTATATATTTAAAATTTATAAAAAACAAGCGATTTTTATTTTATTTTTCTATACCTTTTCTCGCTTTTATATTAGCGCTCTTATAATAATGTTTTATTTCTCGCATCTCTGTAACTATATCGGAAATTTCTATTATCTTTTTATCAGCATATCTGCCAGTTATTACAATTTCTAAATTATTCGGTCTATTCTTCAATACATCTATTACTTTTAAAATATTCAATAATTTGTGATATATCGCTATATTTAATTCATCTAAAATCAACACATCATATTTTTGAGAATATATTATTTGTTCAGTTAATCGCCAAGCAGCCGCAATAATTTCAAAATCTTTTTTTGTCTTTTTACTAATAAAGCCCTTTCTGCCAAATGCGTAAATATCAACTCCTAAAAAATCAGATAAAATTTTATATTCAGAAGTATCGCAAGTTTTACAAAATTGAATTATACAAATTTTCAAGTTTGCGCCTAACGCGCGCAGCGCTAATCCGAGCGCGGCAGTTGTCTTACCTTTGCCATTTCCTGTATATAATTGTATATATCCTTTACGCATAAAATAATAATTCTAAAAATATTTTGTCATTATTAGCGAATTGCCTTTTTCATTGAATGTAATCGAATCCATAATTTTATTTGCCATCGCTATGCCAAAGCCGCCTGGTCTTTTGTTTTGCGCTTCGCGTTCTTTAAAATATTTATCTAAATCATCTAATGGATTGATTAATTTTGATGTGTCAAAACCTGCGCCCTCGTCGTCTATTTTTATAATTATACTATTTGATAATATTGCGCCTGAAATTTTTATTTTCTTTAATTCGTCAAATTTATTGCCGTGCTCTATCGCATTATTTTGAATTTCTGTTAATATTATCCCTATAGCTTCAACATCGTCTTTTGACAAAGGAGTCTGCATTGATAAATTAGCAATAAACTCCGCGACATCCATACTAAATTGCTGGATGCTATTTATTGTAAATTCAAACCAATTTTTTTTTGGAAAATTATATGTTATTTTTACTTTATTCAATAACAACTGCGTAATAAATCTGCCTTTTTCATCAACATCTTTCCATTTGTCTATATAATAAATATTGTTTTCTAAAAATAAGATGCGCTCTATTCTATTAAATTCTTCGCCTGATACTATAATAATTATTTCAGAATTTTTTAATCTGAACTGCTTTAACTTTTCTTTATAGTTTTCATCTGAAAAATCATATTCAAACAAAATTATTTTATATGCATCATTCAATTTTTCTGAATAATCAAATTTATCGGAAGCGATATGAATATATTCAAATTTTTCGATTTCTTTTTTGATTACTTCAATTAAAAACTTAAAACTCTCTATGTTATTCGTGACAATAGGCATTAAATACATATTTTTTTAAAATGCTTTTATCGGAAATTGTTTTAAAAATTTTATCGTCTTTTGTTTTAATATTCGTAATTTTCTAATGTTATCAATATTATCAGCCACAGCGGATATTAATTCTGCTATTATCTGCATATCTTGATCTTTCATTCCGCGCGTTGTTATTGCTGGCGTCCCTATTCTTATTCCGCTTGTAACAAACGGACTTTGTTTGTCAAATGGGATGGTGTTTTTATTTACCGTTATCCCAGCCAAATCCAATGCCTGTTCAAATTGTTTGCCTGTAATTTTTTTATTAGTCAAATCAACCAAAAATAAATGCGTATCAGTGCCACCTGTAATAATAGTAAAATTCAAATCAGCGAGCGCTTGCGCTAATGCTTGAGCATTTTTGACAATCTGTTTTTGATAATTTTTAAATTGCTGAGTCATTGCTAATTTAAAGGCAACCGCTTTACCTGCAATAATATGCATCAGCGGGCCGCCCTGTAAGCCAGGAAATACCGCTTTATTCATATTTTGAGCGATTTTTTCATCTTGCGCAAGCAATAATCCGCCGCGCGGTCCGCGCAATGTCTTATGAGTTGTTGAAGTCACAATATCCGCATATTCAAGAGGCGTAGGATAAATATCAGCTGCTACTAATCCCGCGAAATGCGCCATATCCACCATTAAATAAGCGCCAACTTCATCTGCTATCTCTCGAAACTTTTTAAAATCTATAATCCGAGAATATGCTGTCGCGCCAGCTACTATTAAATTCGGTTTATGACGTCGCGCTAATTTCTGCACTTCATTATAATCAATCAAGCCAGTATCTTTTGATACGCCGTAAGAAATTATCTTATAAAGTTGTCCACTGAAATTTACAGGGCTGCCGTGTGTTAAATGTCCGCCTTCTGATAATGACATAGCCATTATTTTAGCATTTGATTTTAACAGTGCCATATACGCCGCTGCATTAGCGTTAGATCCTGAATGCGGCTGAACATTTGCAAATTTACAATTAAATAATTTTTTCGCACGCTCTATCGCTTCGGTTTCGATCATATCTATAATTTCGCAGCCGCCATAATAACGCTTACCACTGTATCCCTCCGCATATTTATTTGTCAATGCCGAACCAACAGCTTCCATCACAGCAGTATCAACTATATTTTCAGATGCTATCAATTCTATATGATTATGCTGACGCTCTTCTTCTTTTTTAATTAAATTATAAATTTTAGAATCAATATTTTTTAGCGCATTATTCATAAAATTAATTTTCCTTAAAATATAAATTATAAAAGATAAAATTATAAAATGGCAATCGCCGCATATTTATTTGGATAATTTTAATTAAAATATGCGGCTTTGAAATAAATAAAATTTATAATAATTTATTTTATTCTATTTCTTTTCTGAAACTCACGCCATTCGCTAATTTGGGCAATCCAAAAAAATCTAATATTGTCGCCGAAATATCGCTAAATGTCTTACGCACGCCTAAATTCACATTTGCTTTTATATCTTTACCGTAAACAAGTATCGGTATATATTCGCGAGTATGATCAGTGTGTATTGTATGAGTCGGATCGCAGCCATGATCTGCTGTCATTATCAATATTTCATCTTCTTCTAATTTATTTATAATTTCAGGCAGCCGCGCGTCAAATTCTTCTAAGCCCTGAGCATACCCCTTAACATCGCGACGATGCCCCCATAACATATCAAAATCAACTAAATTAGTAAATATTATTCCTTTGAATTTTTCAGACATATATTCTAATGTCTTATCTACGCCGTCCATATTGGAAACAGTATGCACTGCTTTTGTTATGCCTTGCTCTGCAAATATATCTTCAATTTTGCCAACTGCCGCTACTTCCATACCATTTTCTTTTATTATATCCAACATTGTTTTAGACGGCGGTAACACTGAAAAATCACGGCGATTAGGCGTGCGTTTGTAATTTCCGCTTGTCCCTAAAAACGGACGCGCTATTACTCGCGCTATTGGGTGTTTGCCTATTAAAATATTTTTGCGCGTGTATTCGCAAATTCTATACAATTCTTCTAACGGCACGATTTCTTCATGAGCGGCTATCTGAAAAACAGAATCAGCCGAAGTATAGACAATCAATCGACCAGTCTTACAATGTTCATCGCCATATACTACTAACGCATCTGTGCCAGACATCGGTTTATTGCATAATATTTTTTTACCTGTGAATTTTTCAAACGGTTCTATTATCTCTGCTGGAAAACCGTCAGGATATGTTGGAAACGGCGAGGTAGTCACTAATCCGGCAATCTCCCAATGCCCTGTTGTAGTATCCTTATTTACAGATGCTTCTAATGATTTACCGTAACAACCTTCTGCTATTTTAGCAGCAGGCACGCCTTTTATTTCCACTATATTGCCATAGCCCAATTTTTGCATATTCGGTAATTTCAATCCGCCCATCGCTTGCGCTATATTAGAAATAGTATTAGTCCCCGCATCATTATAATTTTCAGCATCCGGCAAAGCGCCGCAGCCCAAACTATCTAATACAATTAAAATCACTCTATTGATTTTTGCCATAACTATCCTCTCCTAAAAAAAAATTGAAGTTTTAATTATACTTTATCAATTTATTTTTTTCAATATATTTTTTATTTTTAACTTAACATTTTATTTTTAAAAACATAAAATAAAAAAATGAATTTAACTATTTTACTTTTAATATGTATTTGGGTCTCTGGAGCAAGGCATCGGATTAATACTGCATGCAAATTAACCGTTAATAATTCTATTGGCGTAGTTTAGTTATAAATTAAATATTAATCAAGCGAGCAAATTACGATTTGCTATCATTATTATTTCACAAAACGCATCATCACGTAAAAAATAATATAAATTTTTATAACAAATATTCTAGTACTTAATTCTTCAGAAAAAAAATATTAAGGAAAGAAACAACAACAAATGCTAAAATTTAGAAGATATTTTAATTAATAAAGATTTCTATTAACTTTATTAACTATCGAAAATCGAGTTAATTATAAACGAACTACTTACAAACTCAATAAAATAACAGCAGATAATAAAAATAATCGCAATATAAACCTTTCGTTAATGAAGCAAAATAATAAAATTACTTTTTTAAGATAATATATAATATGTATTAAAAGAATCTAAAACATTTAATTTAAAACTCATCAACATTATTATTCAAAAAAATAACTTTATCGAATAATACAAGATT
Organism: bacterium; assembly: GCA_029551925.1. Lineage (GTDB taxonomy): Bacteria > JAGOBX01 > JAGOBX01 > JAGOBX01 > JAGOBX01 > JAKPEO01. The sequence goes on along the minus strand of JAKPEO010000095.1, from coordinate 378 downwards.
TATCTACAAAATAGAAATCAAAAAATAGTTATTTCAAAATTTATTTTTTTGAAATTGATAATCAAGTCATAAACAAACAAATAATCAAAATATAAAGAAAAAAATTAAAGTTTTGAACGATTTTGCCGATATATACTAATGTTAGTTTTAACAGTTTCCCTCCCAAAAACTGTTATAAACGAACTTATTTGTATACCTTATTCCTGCCGGTTGATGGGAAAAATCAGCCGGCTTTTTTTAAACAAAAATCGTATAATTTCTAAAAAACAAAAAAAAACTAAAGTTTTTTTGAACTTTTGTCGATATATAAAGTAGTAGAAGAATAAAATAAAGGTGTATTTATAGCAAATGCAGGAAAAAATAAAAAAATTATTGAAT
>JAKPEO010000085.1 GCA_029551925.1 bacterium | reverse complement strand
TAATTCTTTAGCTAATTCATCATCTTTTAACGCTTCCTGTTCAAGGTCTCTGATTTTGTCAGTTAAAGCGAAAACATTTTTTATTTCATTTTCGGATAGTTTTAATTTTAATTTTGCGGAAATTATATCTTCAAGAATACTGTCCTCAATCCGTTCATTTTCAAGATTTTCTGGCTTTGTTTTTTCAATTTTTTTAACAATAATTTCTTTATTTTCGCCTTTCAAAAATTTATTTACCCAATCTACTAATTCCGCTTTTTCTTTACTGCGCCACGCTTTACTGAATTCATACGATATAAATTCAGCAAGTGGCTTATTATTTATGTGTTTATTAAAAAAATTAACTCTATCGGCTTTTTTCATTTTAGCCAATTCAACCAAGTTTATTTTTAATTCGCCGTTATTAAGTTTTTTCTTTAATGCGTCAACTATCGCGGGCGGAATACATATAACATTTGCCATTATTTACACCTCAATAATTCAATTAAATCTTGCGCTTCTTTAATGTTTAAATTTGCTTTTGCTCTTGCAATGCGTTTTAAACTTTGTTTTTCATTATCAATTATTTTGTTCGCTATTGCTTTATCGGATTTTCCTATAATTCTACCCTTGCTGAATTCCCATTTATAATTTTTTTTAAGATTTTCCATTCGCGCGGCAATAACGCTTTTTAAAAAACTTTCTGGACTATGATTATTAACTCTGCCGCGTTCCATAGCAAGCTCCTGCCCTAACCGCGTTAATCGAAAAGAATGTTTACGCAATACTTCTTCATATAAAGCAAAATCTTTATCGCGGCGCGCTTTTTCCATTACAGCATTGCTTATAGATGTTTGACTTACATCCGGCGGCGGCGATTCTTCGCCTTTCGCAATACTCAAAGCCCTGTCATAATTTTGTTCAACAAAATCAATTGCTTTTGCAGTATCTTCAGCTATTTTTACTTGCAAATAATACAGCGGGTCTTTTTCTGTATATTTTTGATTAATGATATTTTGTTTTTCTTCAACCGTTAATTCTTGATAACGCGGATCATTTTCAAGCTCATCAATAATAAATTGTGTCATCACACGTTTAAAAGCCGCGCTTTCGCGTTTAATACCTTTATCTATACTAACAGGTTTTTTAATCGCTTCCGCCTGCGCTTCCGGCGTTACTTTAACAGTTTTAGTTTCTTTTAATTCATTAGTCAATAATTTTAATTTTGTTTCAGTGGAATTTTCAATAAAATCATTCATTTCCTGATATTCTTGATTAGTATAAACACCCATTAACCGTTTTTTCATTGCCTGCGTTTTAAATTTATAATAATCTGAAATTATTGAATTCACGGCTATTTTTTCCAACTGTGATAATTCCTTTTTACCGAAACGCTCCTGAATATATTCGTCAGTAAATTTAATAGTTAATCCGAAATTTTCAAGATTGAATAATTGTTTTAATATATTGAAAGTCCGAGTAACAAATTCCCAAAACTTCTTAGCTTTTACAATAAATTTATTTGGAATTAATTCTTTAATTTTTCTATTCAAACTTTCAATTGTCTTTATACCGGAATAAACTAAATTCATAACTAATTTTTCAAGATTATCCTGCAATTTATTATTATCTATCTTTTCCACATCCAAAACATCAATAATATTGTCTTTATCTGCCTGAATTTTACTTTGTAAATCAATGCTATTTTTAAAAAATTTATTATCAGATTTACCTTTGCCGTCAAGTAATGCTATTTTAGTTTTAAAATCTTCAATTGCTTCTTCTTTTGTATTGCCTTCGCCAAGTATTCGCGGCATATTAGAAAATAATGTTGTTTTTTGCTCTTTGGCTATTATCCATTTTGTAACATCTTTTTCGCCTTTGTATAATGAAAAATGAGTTTGATTAAATGTAATCCCTTTTAATGATTTTTCGTGTCCGAATGTTTCGTATAATTCGGCTCTGCCCTCGATATCTGAAAGTGTATTAGCTGTAATTGCGTTTTTTATCTGCGGTTTTGTTATTTTACCTGTAATTAAATCTTCTGTTAATTGCCTTAATGATTTTACTTGTTCAATCCAATTTTTTAATTTCCAAGATACCTTTGGTTTTGTAGGAATTGTATCGCGCATTGCGTGAATAAACCCTACTATATAAGGGTCAATACCCTGTTCGAGCATTTTTTTATAATCAGGTTCAGGAAAAGTTTTTGATAATGGATTTTCTGCAATATCTAAATTTTTTGCGTCTTTTAATTGCGTGAAATAATCTTTTCTTGCGCCCAATAATTTTTCGCCGAAATCTTGAATGTCATCAAATTTCTGTTTTTCTTTTGGTTGTTTTTCTTTTTCAACTTCACTTTCAATTAATTCATTTTCTTCTTTAAACATAAAATTATCGGCTTCAATACCAAGTCCGGCTTGCTCCGGTTTTTGTTTATCGCCTAATTCACCCTTGCGTTCAGCGTCAATGTCTTTTGTTTTTTCTTGCTTTTGAAATACTAAATCATAAATATTTGCATTGCCGAACATATCCTCCGCTAACGCTGATTTTTGAACATCTACACGAAGAATATCTTTATCGCCTACTTTCTTTACGGATACAAAATTAGGACTTTCAGGATTTGACTTGATAATATAATCGCCGTCTTGCGCAGTGATTTTATCGTTGAGTTTTAATCCTGTGAATAATGTTTTTTGTATATCCGGCTTTTTCGTTTCTTCAGTTTTTTTCTTTTCATTCAATATTTGTGTTAATAATGAATTATCGGGATTTAATACTATTTTAGTGATTTTATCAATATCCGCGTTAGTAGTTTTCCATTTTTCAATATTAGTTTCAGCCACTTTTTTTTCTGATATTATTTCATTTAATCCGTCTTTGATTTTATCGTTATATATCCAGTTTTTCTGAAGTTCATCTATTGCCGCAACATATTCTTTAGCTATGTCTTTTGTTGAATTTTTTTTGTTTTTAGCGAGAGCATCAACATCAAAACCTTTATTTTTCAATTCCTGTTTTGATAATTCGCTTTCCGCTCCTTTTTCAACTTTAGCAAGCGCGGTGAATAAATTTTTTAATCTATTCAATTCTGTTTTTACTTCTGAAATAATTGTCGCTTTAAATTCGCTGATTTTTAAACTGTTATCGTCTATTCCGCCAAACAAATCCATTGTTTCAGCCGCGTCTTTTGATAGATTTTTATTAGTAGTATATTCCTGTAATATATTTTTTAAAAATGATTTGAAAGTTGCCGCTTTAGGTTTATACTTTCCGTTTTTTATCATATTCAATATCTGCATTTGCGCATTATCAAAACCTTTCAAAACTTCGCCGATTGCGGCGGCTTCCGTGTCCTTAAGCGTATCGGTATTCATAAATTCGTTATACACGCTTTCGGTGAGCTGGGCAATATGATACCCGCGTTCCGCTAAGCTGTCATTTAGCGGAAAACCTAATTTTTTGAATTGTTCAAGCGTATAATTATTTTCGCGGATAAATTTAGCGGTATCGTATATTGAAGCATTGCCCTGCGCAATATTATTTTCTGCGGCAATACGGCGCGCGTCCTCAATGCTTATTCCGTCAGATTCGTCCAATACAATTACATTTAATGATGTTTGATTTAAACGGTCGGCAAGTTCTATTCTATGATGTCCGTCCGCAACGATTATATCGCCTTTTTTTATTTGAAATGTTTTTGTGCCGTTCGAGGTTTCAACATCTATAGTTCGGTCTTGGTTGGCTCTCCATACCGTAATATTTCCGGCTTTGGCGTAATCCCACTTTTCAACGCCTTTTAATTTCTTTGTTACGCCTTTTGCGTCAACATCGCTTTTAAACTGCATTAATTCAGGATATACTTTTATTGATTTCAGCGGAATTTTCTTTACATCGTCGGACGGAGCGTATTCAGGTATTAAAAAATAATTATCTTGAATTTCTTCAAAAGACAGAGTTATTGTGTTTTTATTTTCTTGATTGAATAAATCAAAAGTGCCGTTTTCGTTTTTGTTTCGTATTAAAAACGGTTTAGTGCCGGATCTTCCGGTTCTAAGTCGGAGTTGATATCCGTAGTGGAGTTCTTCTGGGCTTGTGATTTCTCGGCCGCTTCCTGATGTAATCTCATTAGAGCGTATTCCATATAGTCCATCGATTGGTTGGCTCGCTCTTCCGCTGTCAGCTCCCGAAGTTCTGCCAGTGAGGATATCCCTAATCTTTTTAATCGCGCTTTCATTTATTTTCTCTCCTTTTTCATTAATTTGCGGGATGCGTTGTAAAAATTGTTCAATGGATAATCCTTTATTTTTAATATACACCATTAAATCATTTTTTGCAACCCCTTTTTGATTTTTCTTTTTATCTGACGCTTTTTCATCGGCTTGCGTTGTCCAATCTTTTATAGATTTATGTATGTTTTTATCATATTGCATAATTCCGTCTGTAACAGAAAAATCTACAAACGGCAATTTATTTTCTGTAATATCAGAAGCAAGCTTTGGATGAAAACTAAATTCAAGATTATTTTTTCTATTCCATTCATAAAGTTCAGGTAATACTTTTTCATTCATTATAGTTTGTGCTTCGGCTTCTGTCATACCGCGAAGTATAAGTCCGAGTTCGTCTCCGCCGTGCCGTTCCATTACTGCGTTAGCCGGAAAATGTTTTTTGATTATATCGATTAACTCTGAAAAATATTCGTTTGCTTTATCGTGGCTTCCCGCCGCAAGATTCATACCGCCGAGATTATTAACATCAAATTCAATATATGTTACCGGTTTCCCTGTGCGGTTGCTTTCATTAACTGCTTTCTGCAGTTCGTGATTTTTAACCATACCGCTTTTTATCTGTGGAAAAGTCGCGTCAGCTTCGATTTTATCCCTGAATTCTTGTGATGTTATTTTACCTGTTTCAACATCAACAATAAGTTTATCCATATAACTGATTTGTTCATTGTAATAAATTTCATCTGTAATATCGGCTGGCTTTTTATGTTTTAAAATAGATAAATCAACTTTCGCTTTTTCAATTTCATTTTTCGGTTTACGGCTGATATTATCCTTTTCATCATTACTGATACGTCGGTATTCCAAAGGAATATAAATATCAACTCGAGAATATTCTCTTCGATTCATCATATACTCTGAATTTTTTATCATATCTCAAATTTTT
>JAKPEO010000070.1 GCA_029551925.1 bacterium | reverse complement strand
GCGAAGACGCTAATACAATGCTCGCTGATAAAGTTTGGATTGTTGAAGTATCAGTTTATCGCTCTGACAATCCTAATCAATTACGCAGTGATTCATATATTTTAAGAGTGGACGAAATCGGAAATAATATGGGCATTTATCGCGGCTGGTTCGAATTAGATAGATTCACATTTCCAGCGCTGCAAAAAGTGCGCGCGGAAGCGGGCGATACTTTAGTTTTAAAAGAATTAATTAGCGGCAAAACAGCGGTAACAATAATCGCTAAACCATCAGAACCAACGCAGATTTTTGATTTAATATTCGATTGTCCATCTGTAATAAATTATCGCACTGTGCGTATTCAAGCGACTGGCGAGGATATTAGCCCGAATATTGCAGATTATGTAACTGTAAATGTCGGCAGAATTAGACCTGATAATACTTATCATCCGGACAGCATATATATTAGATTATATCAACCCGATGATAAAATAGATTATTTTATCTATGAAGGATATATCACGCTTACAGAAGATACTCATGATTTTTATTCAAGTAATATTTGGAAATATTATGTTCCGCGCGGCGATACTGTGTTTGTAAGATGGCAACCGCGCGCTTATTCTCCGCTGTCAGCAAGAGAATACGAATATAAAATTTACATAACTATTCCGCGACCGCCAGCGATATGCTCAAATATAAAAGTTAATATTTCTAATAATGGTAATATAGTGGACATACCGAACAACTGGCGCGAAGACAGATTTTTAAATGATTTGCGCGTCGGCAATATTATGCAATTCAGCGCGCAAGAACAAGGGCCATATGCAAGCAATTCGCTTACTCGCGATACATTTGCAATTATGCTCGTTAATAATGATTACAATACCGACAGACCGAATTATCGAAATGCTCCGAAATATGTCAGCGCTATTGACGAAGATAGTTATATTTTAATTGTATTCACAGAAACAAGCGAAACTTCATATTTCTACAAATCCGGAATTTTAGAAATCGCTGAAGAGTTTATCTATTATTATGAAGATATAAACAAATATTACGACCGCCGCTGGAAAGATAGATTATTTATTAGACCGGGCGATAATTTAGGATTGCAGATTATTGGTCCTACTGCGTTTCCAAACAGCGTGGCGTTTTTAAGAGATTTTGCGAGTTTCTATATTTTAGACCAAACAATACCCGGCGGCTTCAATTATTATCCTAATCCAGTTAAAGCGGACAATAGTATTTATGGAAGTAATTATCTAACTTTTGATAATATTCAAACAAACGCGAAATTAAAAATTTTATCTATTGACGGAAGAATAGTATATGAAAATAACGCGATACCTGAATATTCGCCAGACGGCGTAAAAAATAGATTTTACTGGGATTTGACTAATAAAGACGGTAAAAAAATAGCAAGCGGTATTTATATTTTTATAACAACTGACAACACTGGCAAACCGCAAACAGGTAAAATCGCTATTATTCGCTAATATTCTTATAAACGCAATTTTTTTATATTTTTCTCAAATCATTTTTATATTGTAGCGTCTAATGCTTTTTTTATGGAATGGTCCATATTATTATACCAAAATTCTGCGCTGCGGCCTAATAATACTAAATTTTTTAAATGCGCTAATTTTTTTCTTGCTTTATTCAGTTCAGTGCGATAATTTTTTTTATAAATCGGATAAGTGTTTTTTATAGGAATAATTTTAATATCATCTACTTCATTAATAGAATTTATAACTTTTGCTTTTACTAAATCTTCTGTAATCTTTATTATCGCTGTATCAGGGTTATTAAATATCGCCGTATTTTCTTTTGCAGCTAATTCTACACATAATGTATGATTATCAGATTTTTTTAAATTATTATCTGAAAAACTATGCGGCATTGATATACGATTAAAAAATATATCATCTGAACCATAATAGCACCACTGATATTCAAAATTAACTTTATTTTTCAAAATTATATTATAAAAAATCGACGACAAAAATTCTAAATCGATATTTTTAATTTCTAAAATATCAAGTAAATCATTGATTGTCGCAGTCCATATTATTTTTTTGCAATCATTAAATTGTAAATTGTTTTTTGTTGTAATTTCCAAAATTTTGTCGTCTGTAATTTTGATTTTTATCGGATAATCGCTTGTATATATTTTGCCATTTAACGCTAAAATCTTTTTTTTTAATTTATCGCAAAATAATTGTATGCCATTATATTTTGGATAGATAAATTCTGTTTCTACCGGTTTGGGCAAAAGCGCGGATTTTGCGACATCTAACAAATTATTCATCTGAATTTCATTAGTAATCACAGCGCGGTCAATGCCAATCTTTCCCCAATCAGAATGCAATTCAGCAGGCGGATAATTCAAAAATTTTATTGTATATGGTTTAAAAAAATATTTGTATAAAGTTTTTCCGTATTTGCTAATCACATAACTTTCAAAAGTATCATTATATGGTTTTGGTCTATTAAATAAATCAATAAATGCTTTAAACATAATATTATAAGGCAACTTAAAAAGCGAATGATAATCTAATGGCCAATTATGATAATGATTAAACAGCCAAACTTTGCTGTTTCGTTTAATTAGTAATTTATCTTCCGCTAAAATTTCATTTATAAAATCAGACACTTGCGCGTCGTGCGTATGAAATCTATGCGGCCCAAAATCAAAAATATTATCTTTAAATTTTATGCTGCGCGCTAATCCGCCGCAATCGCATTCTTTTTCTATTATTATTACTTGTTCGCCACTTTGCGCTAATTTATATGCGGCAGTCAATCCCGCTATACCTGCGCCAATTATTAAAATACTATTGTTATTCATAATTTCGCAAATTCCTAAAAAATCCTGATAAATTATACTTAACAATAAAAATTAGTAAATACATTTTTTAATTGAAAAAAATATCTTTTGCTTTATAATGATTTGTTAATTATGAAAAAAATATTATTTTTAGTGCTGCCGTCTTACACTGATGTCTATAAAGATTCTAAAATAACTGTCGCTGTGCCGAAATTACCGCTGTTATCTATTGCAATGTTATTGCGCATAGCCAAAAACCAAAATATCGAGTTTGATTTGCTCGATTTGAGTATTACGCCGTGTTATCAAAAAAAATTATTTGACAAACTAAAAAATTTTAGTCCGGAATATATAGCGTTCGGTTTTACTACCGCTTTGTATAACGAATCAAAAGAAATTATAAAATTTACAAAAGACAATTTTCCGAAAATAAAAATATTATGCGGCGGAGTGCACCCTTCTTTATTTCCGGAAGATGTGATAAACGAATTAAATATTGATTTTGTTTTTATAAATGAAGCAGAACAAACTCTTGTGGATTTTTTTAGCGGCAAACAATTAAAAGATATTAACGGCCTCGCATATAAAACAGACGAAAAAATAATAATTAATCAACATAAAAATTACATTGAAAATTTAGATGATCTGCCGTTTCCGTATTGGGAACAATTTGATTTGACTAAATATTATTATCCTAAAATAAATGTTCGGAAAGCGCCGGCACTGCCTATATCAACATCGCGCGGCTGCGTATTCAACTGCAATTTTTGCACAAAATCAGTGCACGGCTATAAATTTCGCAAAATGTCAGCATTAAGAATTTTAGAAGAACTCGAATATCTCAAAAAATGCGGCGCTAATGAATTTCATATCTGGGACGATCAATTTACCACAGACTTAAATCGCGCAAAAGAAGTATGCGAATTACTTTTAAAAAAAAATCTTAAAATGAAATGGAATCTGTTTATCGGCGTGCGCGTAAATTCCGTTGACAAAGAATTTTTAACGCTCGCAAAAAAAAGCGGGTTATATCAAATCGCATTTGCGCCGGAATCAGGCAACACCGCAATATTAAATGAAATTAATAAAAAAATTACATTAGATGATTCTATTAACGCCTTTGCGCTGTGCGAAAAATTAGGAATAGAAACAGTCGCATTTTTTGTTATCGGTTTTTTAAATGAAACTCTCAAAAGTATTCAGGATACAATAAATTTCGCTTGCAAACTAAATCCTGACTATGCAAAAGTAACAATTGCTTTGCCTTTGCCAAAAACAAAATTCTATGAAGATTTAAAAAAACAGAATCTAATAAAATCATTCGATTGGAGTAAATATAATTTTCATTTAAAACATCAGGTATGGCAGCACCCGACATTATCTTGGGACGAATTATATAATGGCTACAAAAAATTTTATTCGGAATATTATTTAAGACCAAAATATTTTTGGAAAGCGTTAAAACGCGCAATTTCAAACGGCACTTTATTTTTTGAATTACACGGCGCAATAAAAACATTTATTTTAAATTGATTTTATTAAATTAAATTTTATAATAAAAAATAAAATGTTGTAAAAGGATATAGGATATGAAAATTTTAATAATTAACGGTCCAAACTTAAATTATTTAGGAAAACGCGAGCCGGAAATCTACGGGGCTCGCACGCTCGAAGAAATCAATAATAAAATTAAAGAATATTGCTCGAAAAAAAATATAGAAGTTTCATTTTTTCAAAGTAATTGCGAAGGCAAAATAATAGATAAATTATATTTAGCCGATAATGAAATTGATTATATTATAATAAATCCCGGCGCTTTGTCTCATACCAGCATCGCTTTATACGATGCTATAAAAAGTATAAAAACTCCCGTTATTGAAGCGCATTTATCTAATATTTACAATCGCGCGGAAGAATTTCGCAAAAAAAGCATTACTGCCGCAGCGTGTATTGGCGTAATTTCAGGATTTAATTATTATTCATATATTTTAGCAATTGAATATGCGCTAAATGCTCAATCATTATGATTTTCACTAATCGCATAAAAAAAATTTTAGAAGCGTCGGAAATTTCAAAAGAAAAATTTCTTTTAATAAATAATACTATTGACTGCTATTATTATTCCGGCTTTAAATCATCTAATGCTTATATTTTACTTAATCCGTTGACCTCATATTATTTGACAGATAACCGCTATTTCGCAGCAGCGCAAAAAAAAATTAAACATTTAAAAGTAATAGCAATCGCTCAATCATTATTTGAACAACTAAAAAAAATACTAAAAAATAAATATTTAGTTGTTAATGCTAACAATACTTCTTTGCAATTTTATAATGAACTTATCAAACAAATCAGCAAAAAAAAAATAATAATCAAATCAATAGATTTGGCGGACTTGCGCGCACAAAAAAATTCTGACGAACTCCAAAAAATCCGCAATTCCGCAAAAATAATAACAACTGCATTTCCAAAAATTTTAGAAAAAATTAAGAGCGGTATAACTGAATTTTCTCTTAAAAACGAAATTGATTATCTTTTGCGGTTATACGGCGCAGACGAAAATTCATTTGATACAATTGTATTATTCGGAAAAAGAACAATGTATCCGCACGGACAATCTGATAAAAAAAACAAACTCAAAAAAAACGATATTATTCTGATTGATTTTGGCGCGAAACTAAATGAATATTGCAGCGATATTACAAGAATGATAATGCTCGGAAAAAAAAATAACGAGTTCATCGAAAAATACGAAATTATCAAAACTATAAAAAATAATGCATTACAACATATCAAACTCGACGATAAATACGCTAATATTGAAAATTATATAATCACCGAATTAGAAAAAAATAAATTAGCGCGATATTATCTGCACAGCGCTGGACACGGCGTAGGATTAGCGATTCACGAAAAACCTACAATCAATCGCAAATCAACTGATATAATAAAAAACAATCAGGTATTTACAATCGAACCGGGCGTTTACATACCAAATAAATTTGGCATTCGAATAGAAGATATGTATGCTGTGATTAATAATAAATTAACTAAAATTACTAATTTAAGCGATGAATTATTTTTCATTTAGATAAATTTCAAGTATTTTCGCCGCTGTATTTTTTAAATCAAATTCTTGTAGTTTTTGCGCGCCGCAGGCAGTTAGATACTGATACAATTTATTATCATTCAAAAGATTTTCAATTGCATCAGCAAATTTTTCGATATTATTTTTTTCTATTAATATTCCGGTTTTATTATTGTCAATAATTTCAGCTGGTCCTTCGACAGCAAATGCAATAATCGGAGTCTTCGCCAGCCAACTTTCTAATATAACTCTGCCAAATGCCTCGCGCTGCGATGTTATCGCTGTTATATCGATTTTTTCATTTAAAAATTTTGGGATATTTTCTATATATCCGACAAATTCAAAATAATCTGTTAATTGATAATTTTTAATCAGTTCGATTATTTCAGAATATTGGCTTTCTCCAAATTCTGCCGCTCCGCAAAATACAAATTTTAAATTTTCTTTTTTTCTACGATTAATCAATATATTCGCTATTTCAATTAAATATCTGTGTCCTTTCTCTATTGTAAATCTGCCGACTAATGCAATATAAAATTTGCTGTCTGAATTTTTTGGAATTTGTTTTTCAATAATTTCTGAATTGTCAATTCTAATGCCGTTATAAACGCAAATAATTTTTTTAGGATTTATTTTTAAATCTAATAATTGCTGACGAACAGTATTTGATATTGCAATTATATTATCTGCAAACAGCGCTAAAATATATTCAAATAGCCCGCGTTTATCAGTGCCGCGCTGATGCCAAATTATTCTGATATTGACAAAAATTTTAACAAATGCAGCGTATAACATCGCGCGCGTTGTGTTGCAGTGAATAATCTCTATTTTTTGAGTTTTGATGATTTTCAAAATCTTAAATGCCGAAGAAAAACTAAATGATTTAATTGACGGAAAATTCAAAATTAGCGGCGTCCAGCCGCAATCTGAAAATTTATCATACAACCAGCCCTTTTCGCCTAATACAATAAACCCATCTATTTTTTGAGTATGATGTAATTCCAAAATTAATTCAAAAAAACTGCGTTCGCCGCCGCCGTGCTTCGCGCGATGAGAAAAAAACAAGATTTTTTTCTTCATATTTTTTTTTCAAATACTCTTTTTACTCGCGCAATTATTTCTTCTTCAACAAATGGCTTGCCGATAAAATCATCTGCGCCTAATTCAAAACACGCGATAATTTTATTTTTTCTATCAGCAGTTGAAATGACTATAATAGGTATATCTTTAAATCTTTCATTTTGCTTGAGTATCTGAATAAATCGCTCGCCATCTATATTGGGCATATAAATATCAGTAATAATTAAATCAGTTTTTTTTTCTTCTAAAATTTTTAGTGCGATAGTCGGCTCTTCAGCAGTAATGACATTCGCATTCATCGACTGCAAAATATGCGTTATTTGCTGTCTGAATATTTCGCTGTCATCTACAACTAAAATATTTTTGTCGGTCAACGCATTTGTCTTTATAAAAATAATCTTTATTAAATCGCTGATAAATTCATCTATAATAAATGGTTTGAAATAAAATTTTTTAAAGCCGTTCATCGCAAAATTATCAATAAGATTCTGATTGTTTTTGTCAGCCAATACCATAATATTATTTGAGTATTGATATTTCAAATACTTTAAATATTCAGAAATATTATATTGCGCGATATTTTTGTCTATAATAATATAATCAAATTTTTTATCATCTGCAGCGACAAGCGTATCAATAGAAAATTTTGATTCTATAAATACTCCCAAATTATTTAATCTTGCTTTCAAAGAATAAAATAAATTTTTATTATCTGTAATTAATAATAGTTTCGTGTGATAGGTCTTTGTGCCTTGCTTTTCAAATAATGATAGAATATACTGCAAATTATCTACAAAATTCTCTTTGCTGATAAAAGAATTTATTCCGCTTGCGTATGCTTTATTTATAAATCTCTCGTCTTTATTAGAAGACAGCATAATAATCGGCGTATTCTGTATTGCCGGTATATTGCGTATTTTTAAAGCGATTTCATAGCCGTTTTCTTTTTTCAATACTCCGCTGACTATTATCAAATCAACATTATTTTCGTATGCGCATTTAATAGCGCTGTCAGAATCTTCTGAATGAAAAAATTTGAGATTGTGAAATTCTGTCTGTAAAATATTTTGAATAAATTTACTGTCGTCAATAAGTAAAACTTTTGTATAATTTTTTATATCCATAAATTCAACTTATTTCAGAAAATTTTGTATATTTAATAAGAGCATCAGGTATCTTTATTGAGCCGTTAGCTGTTTGATAATTTTCTAATATTGCAGCCAGCGTTCGGCCAATAGCAAGTCCAGAGCCGTTAATAGTATGAATATATTCCGGCTTTTCTTTCGGCGTTCTACGAAATTTTATATTTGCGCGGCGCGCTTGAAAATCAGTAAAATTACTGCACGACGAAATTTCGCGATATGTATTCTGGCTCGGCAGCCACACTTCTATATCATAAGTTTTTGAGGAAGCAAAACCAGTATCGCCTGAACATAATAATACCACGCGATAATGCAATCCCAATTTTTGTAAAATACTTTCAGCATCAGATAATAATTTCTCGTGTTCGATTTTTGAATCTTCCGGCTTTACAAATTTCACTAATTCTATTTTGTTAAATTGATGCTGTCTGATAATACCACGCGTATCTTTGCCCCAAGAACCGGCTTCTGCGCGAAAACACGGAGTATATGCCGCATAACTTATCGGCAAATCATCAGCATCTAAAATTTCATTGCGAAAAATATTAGTAACCGGCACTTCAGCAGTAGGCGCAAGATAATAATTTGTATTAACCAATTTAAATAAATCTTCTTCAAATTTCGGTAATTGCCCAGTCCCTGTCAAACTATTTGCATTCACAATAAACGGCGGCATAACTTCTTTATAGCCATTTTCAGCAGTATGAACATCCAGCATAAAATTTATTAATGCCCGTTCTAATTGCGCGCCTTCATTTTTTAATAAAACAAATCGCGACCCTGTTATTTTTGCCGCTCGCTCAAAATCTAAAATATCTAATTCTGCGCCTAAATCCCAATGCGGCTTCGGTTCAAATTCAAATTTCGGTTTTTCGCCGACCACCTTAACTATTACATTTTGCGTGTCATTTTCGCCAAACGGCACTGTTTCATCAAGCATATTCGGCAATGTCAATAAAATATTATTGACATCATATTCTAAATTATTTATCTGCTCGTCTAATTCCTTTATCTGCGCCGGCAAACTTTGCACTTTACTCAATATATCACTTACATCTTGCCCCTGCGCTTTTAACATACCGATTTTTTTAGAAAGAGTATTCCTCTCGTTTTTTAGAGTATCTGCGGTATTCTTTAATTCTTTTGTTTTTTCGTATAATTCTAATAATCTATCAATATCGTCTAAATTTTTATAATTCCTGTTTTTTAAATTTAGTTTTACTGTTTCCAGATTATTCGTTATAAATCGTATATCAAGCATTATTCAAAAACCACCTTATACTTTCCAATAAAAAAATTATTTTTCTGAATTCTGTTTTATTAAAATATCGTATGTCTTAAATAATTCTACTGCTTTTCTCAAAACTTCATCTGTTCGAATATCGGCAAAATAATGTTTGCCTTCTTCTCTCGCATATTGCTCACGTATCTGCCCTTCAATAAGTTCGCGGCGCAATTCAATATTATTTTTTTTTAATTCCTTTATAAACTCTTCCATATTTTCGTCCGTAATTTTCGGATATTTTTTGACAAACTTCAAAGCATAATCTTGCTCATAAAATTTTAATAATGATTCCGCTTCTTTTTCTGTTGGTTTAGTAGGGACAATTTCAATATGCGGAACAATACCGCTGTCTTGAATACACACGCCTGATGGGGTATAATATTTAGCGGTAGTGATAGCCACGCCTGCATTTGTGCCCATCACGCTTCTAAACGGAAAGACAGATTGGACTAATCCCTTGCCAAATGTTTTTTCGCCGACTATCAATCCGCGTTTATTGTCTTTAATCGCGCCAACAACAATTTCAGAGCCGGACGCCGAGCCGCCGTTCGCTAAAATTATTAACGGCAGTTTTGTCTCGTCATTAGAAGTAGGATTAGCATAATAATTTTTATTTTGATATGCATGCCTGCCGCGCGTATAAACAATCATTCCTTTATCAAGAAAAACATTTGCAATATCATAGGCGCTCTCTAATAATCCGCCGGGATTATTGCGCAAATCAAATATAAGTTTTGTCATACCTTGACTTTTTAAATCTTTTAATGCTTTTAATACTTCTTTTATTGAAGTTTCAGAAAATTCTAATAATCTCAAATAAGCAACATTATCTTCCAACATTTTATATTGCACTGTTTCTATTTTTATTACATCGCGAGTAATAGTGAATTTTCTTGGCGTCTGAAATTCGGGACGCATTAT
The DNA here is from genome assembly GCA_029551925.1 of bacterium. Classification (GTDB taxonomy): domain Bacteria; phylum JAGOBX01; class JAGOBX01; order JAGOBX01; family JAGOBX01; genus JAKPEO01. The sequence goes on along the minus strand of JAKPEO010000070.1, from coordinate 6,304 downwards.
TGTTATTGTAACATTTGTTCCCGGCTCGCCGCGCATTCGCTCTACTGCTTCTTGCAATGTCAGATTTTCGGTGCTTTCGCCCTCTATCTCTAAAATCTGGTCGCCAGGTTTGATGCCACGCATATATGCTGGCGTGCCGTATATCGGCGCTATAACAGTTAATACTTTATTTTTTATAGAAATAACAATACCTAATCCGCCGAATTTACTTGTAGTCTTCATTTTTAAATCATCATATTTTTCAGGCGGCAAAAAACGAGTGTATGGATCATCTAAACTTTTTAGAGCGCCTTCTATAGCGCCAAAATACAATTTCTCTATTGAAATTTTTTCCGTATCAACAAAATTATTTTTTATATTACTTATAAGTTCATTAAACATCTCAATATACTGCTCTTCTGATAATTTAAGTTCTTTTGCGTTAACTGAATAATAATAAAAATTAAAAATTAACAAAACCAAAAATGCGCTTATTATCTTCTTAAATTTCATTGAAATTTACCCCTTATTAAAACATCTAAAAATCAGTATATAAAAATTGCTATTATACTAAATTTTTATTTTTTTTCAATAAAAAAACATTAATTTTTTTTAATATACCAATATTGCCGAATAATTCGTAGGGTTCGACACAACTCAAAAATAAGAATATTTTTTTTACAAACGAATATTGAATAAATATGACTTTTTAATACAAATTTTTAGCAATACACTCTTGATTATTTAAAAAATCATTATATTATTAATAAAATTTTTTTTGCGCGGATAGATGGATAGATAATAATGGCTAATTCAAAATTTAATGTTCTTATTGTCGATGATGAAAAAACTGTTATTGATAATTTAAAAATTCTATTATCTGACTTAACAAATTGCAAATTGTATTTTGCCTTGAACGCCGAAGATTCGAAAAAAATATTGGATTCTGTTGATATTGATTTATTAATTTCAGATATTAATCTTCCAGAAACCAGCGGTTTTGAACTTTTGAATTTCGTTAAAGAAAAATTCCCTAAAATACCGGTTGTTATTATTACCGCTTATTCGTCTTGGCAGACAGCGCGCGATGCACTCAAAAACGGAGCATTTGATTATATAGCAAAACCTATAAAATCAACAGACCTAAAACTAATCATTGAGAAAGCGATAAATCACAGAATTTCGCTATTAGAAAGCAAAAAACTAAAAGAAAAAAATGCCGATACTAATTTTCTTGACAGCATTATAGGCAGCGCTCCCAAAATAATAGAGATAAAAGAATTAATAAAAAAAATCGCGCCGACTGATTCTACTGCGCTTATTACCGGCGAAAGCGGCACAGGTAAAGAATTAGTTGCGCACGCAATACATAATTTAAGCAATCGCAGCGCTGAAAAATTTATAACAGTTAATTGCGGAGCTATACCGCATACATTGCTTGAAAGCGAGTTATTCGGATTTATGAAAGGCGCATTTACAGGCGCTGTAAGTTCTAAACCCGGTTATTTTGAATTGGCAAATAACGGCACTTTATTTTTAGATGAAATCGCAGAATTGCCATTAGACTTGCAAGTTAAAATTCTGCGAGTGGTGGAGGGCTATCCTTTTATGAGATTAGGCGGCGAACAAGAAATTTCTGCTAATGTAAGATTAATCGCCGCGACAAATAAAAATTTAGAAGAATTAGTTTCGCAAAATTTATTTAGATTAGATTTGTTTTATAGATTAGCTATTTTTCAAATTAAAATGCCGACGCTCGCTGAAAGACGCGAAGATATTGAAGAATTATCAATTTTTTTTATTAATGAATTTAATAAAAAACATAATAAAAAAATCAAAGGATTATCTAACGAGGTATTACAGTTATTTCAGCGGCATGAGTGGCGCGGCAATATCCGCGAATTGCGTAATGTCATTGAACATTCTGTTTTAATTGAAAATTCTGAAATAATAACATTAAAATCTTTGCCGAATTATTTGAACGCTGTGAAACTAAAATTATCAAATGTCAATCAAACAGCTAAAACTAACGACCAATTTGAAAATGCAGAAATTCAATTAATTCAAGACGCTTTGCAGAAAACAAATTATAATAAAAATCAAGCTGCTAAATTATTAGGAATCTCGCGGCAGGCATTGCAATATAAAATCAATAAATATAAAAATTATCTTGGTAATGAATGAATTATTATTATCCAAATATTTGCATTTCGGCAAAAAAATAAATATACTTGCAGTTTATCCTAACAACTATAATTTAGGCATTGCTAATTTAGGTCATCAGTTTTTTTATCGCGCGCTAAATGAAACCAATCTAATTAATTGCGAGCGGCTGTATCTAAACAATATTTTTTCTAATAATTTATGTTCAATTGAGACGAAGAAAAAAATCCAAAATTTCGATGTAATCGCTTTTTCTATTTGTTATGAACTTGATATATTCAATATAATCAATCTTTTAAAAAAATATAATTGGCTTGACAGCGTATTGCAAAAAAAATATTCTAATAATAGACCGCTGATTATTGCCGGCGGCGCGCTCACATTTATAAATCCAGAAATCATCAATAAATATACTGATTACGCTGTTATCGGGGATTTTGAAAATATTATTGCTAAATTTTGCGAATTTATAACTGACGCGTTAGAAAATATCAAACGCGCCGAAATTTTGAAAAAATATAATTTTTTATTTAATGAAGACAATGCTGGAAAATGGAATACCAGCGCTGAAATAGACGCTTATTCTAACATCATACCATTAGATAAAAATTGCGAATTTGACAATACATTTCTTATCGAATTAGCGCGCGGCTGTCCGAATAACTGCTCGTTTTGTAATACCGGCGCAACACGCAATCCTCTTCGTTTTTTTGACCGCCAAAAAATAAATGAAATTTTGAATATTTTGCGTTTGCGAAATATTCAAAAACTCGGATTAATAGGATCTGCTGTGCTGCTGTATCCAAATATCAAAAATTTTTTGAATGACTTATTAAAGCAAAATTTTCAGTTTTCGTTTTCGTCATTAACAATTAATCATTTAGATTTTGAAATTATCGAATTGCTCGTAAAATCTCAGCAAAACACTTTAACATTAGCGCCGGAAGTAGGAAACGAAAAAATGCAAAAATTAATTAATAAAAAAATTAATATCCCTAAATTCTTGGAAATTTTGAAATTTGCAGTATCTAACGGCATTAAACGAATAAAATTATATTTTCTTTATGGATTTGAAGAAAATGATAATGATGACATTTTTGCAATTATCGAACTCGTCAAAGAAATCAACGAAATAATTAAAATCAAAGGAAAACCGACAAATTTAATCATTTCGCTTAATCCGATAATTCCAAAACCAAATACTCCTTATCATCAATCTAATAAAACAATGCTGCCAAAAAAAATATTAGAACGCAAAAAAAAGATTCTGCGCAATCGCTTAATAAATTTAGGTTGCAGATTAGAATTTATGAGTATAAACGAAGCACTATTGCAATATCGCATTGCAAATAATTTAATTTAATTCGTAATTCGTACAAATCAATTCTGCGCTAAATTTTATTTTTCTGATTTTTGAAATTTCATCGATTTTTATAAGTTTTGTTTTTTTTGTCAATACATAAATATTTTTAAAGTATTCATTAACAAACTCTAAAATCGCATCTTTTATAAAATCGCCGTTATCATTAAAAGTAAATTTATATTCAAGTGCTATTGTAATATCAGGATTATTTTTTATTGTATTAACAGCGCCTTTTAATATTTGCAGTTCTTCTCCTTCTGTATCGACCTTTATAAATTTTATTTTTTTAGTTTCGAGCGTATTTGCAAAATCGTCGATACTAATAATTTCAACTATTTTTTGGTTTTTAGATAATTTGATATTTTCGATTTTATCATTTAAAATTTTTGTTATTTTACTTTCAGTCGGAACAGAATAATTTTCAGTTAAAATGCCCTTGCCTTTTTTCGCGCTTAATGCCGTATTTTGCGCGATAATTTTATCTTTATATTTTTTATCAGATGCAATATCTAAAAGAAACTCGAAATTAAAAGCAGTTGGCTCAAAAGAATAAACTTTAAAATTATTAGTTAATGCTCTACAAAAATATTTTGAAAGATACCCGAAATGCGCGCCTGCATCAATAATATTGCCGTTTTGAAATAAATAATAATATCTATTAGCAAAATCAACAGAATAATACGGGCATTCTAATTTCTGTTTTAAAAAAAAATAGAAATAACTAAATAATTTTTTGAAAATTTTAAATTTTAAAATTTGCGATTTGCGGACTAAATAAAATATCGCGCCTGTTATTATATTAATTTTTTTTGGTAATGCCATAATTAATAAAAATTTTACAAAATATATTCAACATTTTCCACTATTTTTTTTAATATCTGCGGTATTTGAGTTATATCGCTATATGGTCGATTAAATATTATGTCATTTGCTTGTTTTTTATTTATTCCGTAAATAGTTTTCAAACATTGATAAGATAATTGATTTATTTTTATAGGCAAACTTAAGCCTGTAATTGATCGATAGCCGTAATTTACTACTACAAAATCATAATATTTGAATAACTGTAATTTTTCCGCTGTTCCAATAAGTAACGGATACGCACCTAACTGCCGAGCAAAAGTCAAATTATTATCTTGTTTTTCAACTAATGCTTCTTTTATAATAACGCCTAATGGCGCTATTTTTTTGAGCATTTCTTTATCAATCTCTTCTCGTATTTTTTCTCTATAACTTTTAAAATTATATTTTAGTTTATTTAGATTTTTCGGTTTTTCATAAATTTTAGCCAATTCCGTATTTTCAAATTTTATAACCTGCCGAATATTTATACGACGCACTAATAAATTACGCGCTAATATTTCTTTTAAAAATTCATAATTTATTTTCCAAGTATCCGGTGTTTCAGCAACCAAACCAAACAATAAATTTATACCGGGCAATAACTGCGGCATACCATTTTCACTGCGATAATTACCATATTCATTAATTAATTCTATTGCTTTCAAACTTTGCGTTCTTGTAGAATTTAAGTTGTTTTTTTTTATTACTTCATCATCAAATGATTCGCAACCTAATGCTAATACATTGCCGCCTGTTGCGTATTTGCAAAGTATCTGAATAATTTTTTTTGATTCGTTTGGAAAATCAGCAATTACCGCAGGATTAGCGTTATCAGTATGCAGCGTTTTTATATTTTCAGCGAGTTCGCGGATTTTATAAAATAATTTTTCTAATGCATCAGGATTTGGTTTATAACCATTTTCTAATCTTTCACTAAAATAACCGAATATATCCGGCTGATTGCCTATACGAAAATGCGAAATTCCGCAATTAGTTAATGCTTTTATTTCTGCTGCGATATTTTCTATTGAACGAAATTCAAATTTTTGCATTGTAAATTGTTCTATACAAAACGAACATCTATTTTCGCGCAAGCAGCCAAGATATGTTTCTATTTCGCAAATTATATTTGGATAATAATGATGAAATTTCACGCATTCTGCGCCTAATCGCGTAAATAACTCTTTATCAAATTTTTTTTCGCTGTCAGTTCTGACATATTCAAAAATTTGAGAAAGATAATTATTAGAATCAGTTATTAAATCAAATGATTGTTGTCCTAATTTAATCGGGGATTTTCCGCCTTCTATTGTCCAGCCATATTTTAATGCGCCGACTATAATTACCCTTGATTTTGAAAATATTTTTTTTATTTTTTCAAGTTCTGTTAAGGTTATAGGATGAGTATTAAGATATTTGCCTGGGACGCTCAACCCGCCAATAACTATGCAATATTTAAAATTATTGTCAATTTCAAAATTAATATTTCGTAATTGGTCTATTGTACGATATTCAATTTTAAAATCTAAATATCTTAATAATCCATAAATATATCGCGGATAAGGGCTGATATACGGCGGCACGCCTAAACAAGCTGGCTCGTCAACATATCCGTCAATAATAATAGATTTCATTTTTTATAGACAGGATAAAATAAAAAAACTGTGACTGGTCGATTATTATCAACCGGTCACAGTTTTTTATTTTTTATTGTATTATAGAAATTATCCTAACATCTGCAATACTATCTGCGGTCTCATATTCGCTTGCGTCAACATCGCTTGACTTGCCTGCATTAAAATCTGTTCTTTAGTGTAGTTCACCATTTCTGCTGCAAAATCTACATCGCGGATTCTGCTTTCTGCTGCTTGTTGATTTTCTTTTGATATTCCGATGAAATTATATGTGTGTTCTAATCTGTTTTGTATTGCGCCTAATTCTGCGCGCTGTCTTGAT
>JAKPEO010000064.1 GCA_029551925.1 bacterium | reverse complement strand
TAAAAAAATTTATAGGATATAACGGAATAAAACACAATATGAATCCTGCAACGCTTTACTGGTTTAATTTTCATATCGGATTAGTTTTATATCCGCAGCAGCGGCGCGACTTACACTTTGCGCGCCAGTTGCTCGGTTGTTAAATTGTTTCTGAAAATTAATATTAATGATAAGCAAAAAAAAGAGCGCGCCCAAAATTAATCGAACGCGCGAGGGAGTGAAACTGAATGAAAAATTATAATATCGTTGTTGTCATATTTTTTCTATTTATTATTATAATAGTTCCATCTTGTCCGGGAGCCGCAAAACGACCACCTGAGCTACCCCCAGCAACTGAAATTGTTCCAAGATTTTCATATACTTCCGAAAAAAATATATGTATACGCCCACCACCACCGCCTCCGCCGTCGTTTCCTATTCCGTTTAATCCGTTCGCGCTTATAACTCCGTTGTTATAGAACTCACGACAATAAATAGTAATCATACCACCACCACTACCACCAGACGACGAAAACAATGAATATCCAGCCCCTCCGCTGCCACCTATAATGGCTAAATTATTCATTTTTCCACCCGAATGTGGTCCATTATTTCCACCCCTTCCTCCCCCAAACGCAGGGAAACCATCCATAGTACCTGGCGCACCGGCACCTCCTTTTCCGTCAGCAGTCATAACACCATTATTGATGAATATATCACAATATAATACTAAACTGCCAATCACCTGATGATTATTCGTGAAATTTTTAAAAAATATTTTCGGATAGTTATACGTGCTTCCCGAAGAAATTATTAAATCTTCAGTTGTAGTAAAATCTTCGAAATAATTTTCATAACAATGCTTATAATTTAATAAAAAATTATCATTCTCTCCGAGCTGGTTAAAGTCAGCCGCTAAAACAGGTTTTTTATAAAACCAATTGCTTGACATATCTTGATAAGCCATAATTATTTTACCTCACTTATATTAATTTCGTTAATTTCTTTAATGTTTTTTATATTTTGTTTTACAAAATTTGAAATTA
>JAKPEO010000062.1 GCA_029551925.1 bacterium | reverse complement strand
CGCAGCGCGGCAGCTCTGATTCGGATATTGCAGCCGCAATTGAATTATTGAAACGACAGCCCGCATCAATACCGCTTGAAATAAATTTGATAGACGCTGAAAAGCGATATAGCGCTTTTAATCAGGGCAAGAATATGTATATCGAAATAAGTTATATTGACGAGAATAATGACGGAATAGTTGACGGCACAAATATCCGCGAAGATGAAATTAAATTGATGACATATTCGGAAATTACAGGCATCTGGGAAGAATGCGAAATAATTAACATAAACAAAACTAAAAAAACAGTAAAAGCAAAAATTCCGCATTTATCGTTTTTTATGCTTACCGGACCTGAGCCGTCTGTAAGCGCAGCTAATGTAATAGTCAGACCTAATCCGTTTGTTCCTAATGACGGCAATGTTGAAACCGGCAGTAATTATATAAGCGGTATAGCAAATAATTCAGGTATAATATTCGATAATCTGCCTGCAAATGCGGCTATTAAAATATTTACATTGCGCGGCGCGCTCGTAACCGAAAAATCATTGAATAATACTACATCGAATAAATATCAGTGGGATGTAAAAAATGATGCGGGCAGAGAAGTTGCAAGCGGCGTATATCTGTTTGTTGTTACATCGCCGAGCGGAACTAAGACAGGAAAGTTTGTGATTATTAGATAAAGCGGAAAAGGGAATGGGGACGCTTCTAATTTGTTTCCAACTTTTCCGATTTATTAAAAATTATGTCAACATTTATTTATAAATCAGGAGTAGCAGATGAAAAAAACAATTATTGTTTTACTGATAATTTTTATGATTCCGTTTTCGGTTATTGCGGCCGGCAACGCTGGCAGCAGTTCAGGCGAGGCGCTACTGATATATCCTGAAGCCGCACTTAATGCTTCTGGTAATGCAGGCGCCGGTTTATTAAAACCGAATTGGCAGTTTATTCAGTTAAATCCTGCGTATTTGTCAATAATAACTAATAAAACAGCAGGGTTTTCAAATAATGAATATGTAGAATCAATGCGGCAAAATAATATAAGTTTTATTAATGAATATAAAA
>JAKPEO010000061.1 GCA_029551925.1 bacterium | reverse complement strand
AGAAATGGAAGCGCAATTAGAAGCCGAAGACATTCACGGTTTTATAGAAAATATCAAATTTATATTCAGCGGCATACCGAATGTTTTGTTTGTCAAAAAAGAAGCGTATTATTCGAGCGTGATATACACGATATTAGCGCTCGTCGGAATAAACGCAGAATTTGAGCAGATGAATAATCTCGGTCGTCTTGATTGCGCAATAAAAATCAGCGATAAAGTTTATATTTTTGAGTTCAAACTTAATCAGCCGGCAGAAGAAGGGGTGAAACAAATAAAAGAAAAGAAATACGCTGATAAATACGAAAAAAGTTTGAAAAAATATCTCATCGGCGTAGAATTATGCGATAACTTGCGGAATATAAAAAACTATGTGTTTGAAAAAATATTAGAGTGATAAAGTTTTTGTTTTTCTGATTTTCCTCGAAATCAAAAAAAATCTTGACAAATGAAATTTATAATATAAAATCTTGAAAACTTAAATAAAAACCTTGATTTTTCAAGGAGTTCAGCGATTTTTTGCTGTTGTTTAGTTTAAGTTTGGCGGCGTAGCTCAGTTGGTAGAGCACGGGACTCATATTCCCGGTGTCGGCGGTTCAATCCCGTCCGCCGCTACTAAAAAATTAACGCATAAAAAAATTATACATATTCTATTGACACTTCTTTTTTTTTGTCAATTAATACTTGCGCAAATTCTTTGATTAAATTAATACGAATAGAAATATTTTGCGGAAGATTTGGATTTTGATAATATTCATTGATTTTACGGCCTACAATAAAATTAATTTCATCAGCCATTATGATTTCATTAGCCAATAATAATGCGCCGTTTCTATTTTTTTTTAATTCTTGGCTAATGTCAAAATTAGTTTTTTTTAAAATTTCTAATGTTTTAGACATAGTCAAGATGCCTTCTGTCAGCAAATCAATACCCGGTAAATATGCGATTGGCGGCACTTCGCGAGTGATAGTAGAAATATCTACTTCTGGTTCTTTATTGAAATATCTGCCTACTATTGTTCCTGTTGTGCCGCCGCAAACTATTTTTCTGCCGGGAAATTCTAATAATTTTTTGACAATTTTAAAATCATTTTCTTCGTTTTCTGGCGGTCCTGTAAAAATAATAATTGATTTTTTTGCGCGATTGAAAATACTTATAACAGTAGCGTCATCGCCTATATCGCCATTATATAACTTATAAGTTTGTTCAATCAAACTTTCTACTATTGCCTGCGAAGTAGGTTGTGTTTCCAATATTTTTTTTTTAATGAAATCAGCGATATTATTCCAGCCCCAACCGAAATTTAATTTTGTGCCTAACCCAGCATACAGCACGCCATCGCTTATAATAACCAACAAATCATCTAACTTTAATTGGTCTTGAAACATTTTTATTTTTTTATCTGCAAAAACAAAGTCGGTATATTCAATTTGAATTAATTTTTCTTTTCTAAAAAAAAATACGGGAGGATTATCAAAATTTACTATCTGAAAATCGTAGGTTTTTTTATCTAATTGCAATATCGTAAATGTAGCGTATGCAATTTTTCGAGTTTGACAAATAGGCAAAGTCGAAATAACAGTAGCAATAACATCTTCTAAATCTATATTTTCAGATAACATTTTTACAATTATTTCTGATGTTAAAGTAGCAAGGATATTAGCTTTTACTCCGCTGCCTAAACCATCTGATAAGACAATTATTATTTTTCGATTGTCTTCAAATATTTTTACTTTGTCTCCGCAAAGTTCTTCGCCTTTTTTTCGCAGAAAAAAGTCATATATATCAAGCCGAGTAGTTGACACTTTATTTATATACTCCGTAAAATTTTTGATTTTTAAATATGTTCTTTTTTTAGCATTTCTACAAGTTTCAAAAGACTCGCTTTTGTTTCAGCTGTTGTTTCTCCTAATAATCCGGCAATTTCTTGCGCTACTTTCATTTGTTTATCTACAACTTTATTGACTTTTTCGATTGTCTCGTTTTTTAGATTTTGCAAATCTATTTTTTGCGAGCGTTCCGCTGTCATATCAACAAAAATACCAGCGACAATATTTTCGTCTGGTATAGGAAAAATTACTTCTCTTAAAATAATTTTGAATTCCGGATATTCTATTTCTTTGCCGCGTATGACAGTTTTAGTTTGCCAGACATATTGAAAATCCATATAATTGAATAATATTTCGCTTAATTTTTTTGTTAATAATTGTTCTGGCGTTTTTTTAAAAAACGAACAAAAAGCGGGATTAACTATTTTAATAATAAAGTTTATACTATCAACCACAATAAGTCCATTTGGGTCATAATCCCATAATAATTCCCATAATGTTTTTTTTGTCATTTTTTTCACCTAAAAAATTATTTTTATTTTTTTGTCTGACTGTTTAATATAAAAGGTAAAATTTCATCGTAAAATTTTGTTTCGATATTATTGATATTTACATTTTTAAACAATATATCTCTGTATTTCAGCACAATGCCGTCAATACACGGGCCCAAGCAAAATGACCCTTTTAATTCGACTTTTATTTGTTGATTATTGTCAATTAATAATTGTTTTAATTTCGGCAATACATCATATACGCCTTTATGATGGCAAGCGGAACCCATACATAAATATAAAATTTCTGTTTCCATAAAAAAGTAGTATATTTTTATATTTTGTTATGTCAATAAAAAAACATTGAAAAAGTTAATAAAATGCAGATGAAAATATAGTAGAGTTTATCAACTAATAAAAATAAATTTTGTCATTTCAAAATTTGTAATTTTTTAAAAAATCATCTTTAAATTTTAAAAAAGTATCAGTTGCTATCGCTTGGCGAATATCCAAAATTAATTTATTCAGAAAATAAAGATTATGAATAGAATTTAATCTTAAAGCGAGTAATTCGCCGGCTTTGTATAGATGCCGCAAATACGCCCGCGAAAAATTTCGGCAGGTATAACAATTACATTTTTCGTCAATAGGAGACGAGTCATTTTTGTAAATAGCGCTTTTAATATTTATTGCGCCGTTATAGGTAAATACTTGACCATTGCGCGCATTGCGCGTAGGCAGCACGCAATCAAACATATCGATTCCAAACATTACGCCGTATAATATATCTTGCGGAGTGCCGACGCCCATCAAATAACGCGGCTGATTGTCAGGCAGCCATTCTACTGAATAATCGAGCACTTCGTTTCTTAAATCAAATGGTTCGCCGACGCTTAATCCGCCAACAGCATAACCATCAAAATTCAAACTTGTAATTTCGTCAGTGCTCGCCTTTCGCAGATTTTTATAAACGCTGCCCTGAATAATTCCAAATTGTAATTGCGTTTTTAAAGTATGGACTGCTTTACAGCGTTTTGCCCAATCAAATGTTAGATTTTTCGCTTTTTCCGCTTCTTTTTCAGAACAGGGATATTGTATACATTCGTCTAAAACCATTGCGATATCAGAGCCGTATTGTTCTTGCAATTTTACAACTTTTTCAGGAGTGAGAAAATGTTTTGAACCGTCGATATGCGAAGAAAATTCTACTCCGTCATCTTTAAATTTTCGCAATTCTGACAAACTAAAAATCTGGAAGCCGCCGCTGTCAGTAAGAATATTATTTTTCCAATTCATAAATTTATGCAAGCCGCCTTGATTAGCGATGATTTCTACTCCGGGCCGCAAATATAAATGATATGTATTTGATAATATAATTTTAAAACCAATGTCGTATAATTCGTCTGGAGTAATAGATTTGACTGACGCTTGCGTGCCTACCGGCATAAATACAGGGGTATCAATTTCGCCGTGAAATAATTTTAATTTTCCTAATCGCGCTTTGCTGTGTTTGTCTTTATGAAGTAATGTAAAAGTCATAATTCAAAAGATTAACTCGGTATATTACGGGTTTTTACTAACATATCGGCGATAAGTCCGATTAAAAAAAACATTAAAGCGGAAATTATTAATATCATTGATAATTGATGAATCGCAAAATCGCGGAACACAGTAAAAATTGCGCGGATAAATCCGACAATGAAAAACAATGCTGATATAGGTATAAATATTTTTAGCGGCTTGAAATAAATTATCAATCTTGTCACAAGCAATAAAAATTCTACTGCGTGAAACGGTTTGATTTTTGATTGTCCTGTGCGTTTGTAATAATCTATCGGATGAAATTTTACAAAATATTCAGATGACATCATCGCGCAAGTAATTGTGGTAGTGAACGAAAAACCATTAGGCAGAATATTGAGATACAGCAGTGCCGCGCTTTTTTTGAAAATACGAAGGCCGGAATTCAAATCTACTATTTCTATGCCTACTAAATAATTTGCAAGTTTGGTGATAAATATTTTTGCAAATTTTCGAGTAAATGGTATATCGACATTTACTCCTATGCGCGCGCCGACTACCATATCATATTCAGGAATAGAGTTTAACATATCTTTTATTGCTTCTACTGGATAAGTATTATCCGCGTCAATAATACATATATATTCATATATTGCTTTTTTTATGCCGGTTTTTAATGCTGCGCCATAGCCGCGATTATACGGATGGTTTATAATCCTTAATTTTTTTAAATTTAACGATTCAATCGCTTGTTTGCTTTTATCAGTAGAACCGTCATTAACTGCAATTATTTCGTAATCTATCGACAGTTTAGACAATAAACTATTAATTTCTGTTATGACAGACACAACAGCATTTTGTTCGTTAAATACAGGTATTACTACTGATAATTGTTTTTTTTCTTGCATATTTTCCATAAATTTAATAAACAAACCTAAAATCTTTTTGGACAATTGTCAATAATTTTTTTCAAATTGCTAATTTAATCTTGACTATTCAATTTTTTTTTATATAATAATTCGACTAATTTTTTTAAGGAATTTTATTATGAAAAATTGTTTGATATTAATTTTAATTTTTCAAGTAATATTATTTTCTTGTTCAAAAACGGATAAAACAGGTAAACAAGCGGAAATTAAAGATTTGAAATCGTCAAAGCGAAAAGTTGAACAATCGCTAATATTATCAGATTTTGAAGGGAATGAATATAAAATCGAGCAATTTAAAGGAAGCGTGATATTATTGAATTTTTGGACAAGTTGGGTAGTATCAGCGGAAGCAGAATTAAAAAAACTCGCGCAATTATCTACTGAAATAAAAGACAAAGAATTTACAATTATTTCAATTTCATTAGACGATCCGTATTCTCCGCGATTACAAGAATTTGTTAATAAAATAAAAAATAATTTAACTTTTAATGTTTTTATTTCTCAAAACAACAGCGAAATGAATAAAGTATTTTATGAAATTCCGCAAAAAATACCGTGTTATTATATTATCAATAAAAATTTTGAAATAGTGAATCATTTTACTGATCCGCTTGATATTGACCAGACAAAAAAATTAATTAAGGATTATCTAAATGAAAAATAATTTTGTAAAAAAATATGCAGATTTACATATACATTCAAATTATTCAGACGGGACATTATCGCCGAGTGAAATATTTTTAGCGGCAAAGCGCGCGAATATTCAATGCGTGTCTATTTCTGATCACGATACATTAGCTGCTACAGACGACGCAATAGCATCAGCAAAAAAATATAATATAGAATTTATATCAGGAATTGAATTTAGCGCTGATTGGAAAATACCTATACATATATTGGGCTATTATTTAGACCATAAAAACGAAAAATTAAACGCGGTATTAGAACAATTAAAATTAGCGCGCAGCGAACGCGCAAAAAATATTATTGCTAAATTAAAGTCTTTTGGCTTGGCTGTGGATTATGATGAATTATTGCAGATGATAAATATTAAGACCGCAGGCAGACCGCATATTGCGCAGTATTTAGTTCAGAAAAAAATAGTGACAAATTATGACAGCGCATTTCAAAAATATTTGACGCGCGGCAAACCCGGCTATGTTTCAAAAGAAAAAATAAAATTGCAAATGGCTGTTGATTTGATTAATGACGCAGGCGGCGTAGTAGTTTTAGCGCATCCATTAGCGTTAAACAATGACGCTATGGTAGAAGAACTATTAAGAACCGGTATGTTTGAAGGTATAGAAGCGTTTTATTCTAATCATAAGCCGAATGATACCGCGCATTATATAAAACTTGCGGAAAAATATAAATTATTTGTAACTGGCGGCTCTGATTCGCATGGCGCTGCCAAAAGCGAAATTTATATTGGAATAGTAAAATTAAAATACGATTATATTGACGGAATGAAAAATTATTATTCCCAAAAAAAAAAATTTAAAGTTGCGGTATAAAAAAATGAAAAAAAAATATTCTACATTAAAGATTAGAAAAGCAGTTATTAATGATATTGAGCAAATACAAAATTTAATAGCGACTTTTGCAAAAAATAATGAAATGCTGCCGCGTTCGTTAAATGATTTAATTGAAGGAATTAGAGAATTTGTTGTTATAGAAAACGAAAAAAAAGAAATAATCGCCTGCGGCGCGTTACATATTACTTGGCTTGATATTGCAGAAGTGCGCAGTTTAGCGACGCGTCAAGATTATCAGCATCATGGGCTCGGTAAAAAAATTATTTCGTATTTGATTAAAGAAGCAAAAAAAATCGGGATAAAAAAAATTTTTGCATTAACTTACAAACCCGGCTTTTTCGAAAAATGCGGATTTAAAATAATTAATAAAGATGCTCTGCCTAAAAAAGTGTGGACAGAATGCATTAAATGTCCGAAATTTCCAAACTGCGATGAAATTGCAGTAGAATTAGTTTTGAAAAAATAATTTTGCCAGCAATGAAAATTAATGATTTTCATTCTTTTAACTACATATATTTATTTATAATACCAATATTACTAATTTTGTACTTTGTATTTTTGTCGAAATATCGGCGGTCTGCGCTGAATTATTCTAATCTTGAAATATTCAAAAAATTAAAATCGTCCGCAAAATTAAAATATAAAAATAAAATTTTGAGATTTTTGCGCATCAGCGTGTTAGCGCTAATTATCATTGCGCTGATGCGACCGCGTTATGGACAAGATATAGCGGAGAGCATAACTGAAAGTGTTGATATTATGATTGTTTTAGATATTAGCGGAAGTATGCAAGCTGAAGATTTCAAACCTAAAAATAGATTAGAAGCCGCAAAACAAGTAGCGGTAGATTTTATTAAAGGCAGAAAATACGATAGAATTGGATTAATACAATTTGGGCGCGGCGCATTTCTTAAATGTCCGCTTACTACTGATTATTCAGTGCTGATAGATTTTATTGAAAAAACGAATTTTGAATATAAATGGGAACCATTAGGATTTGATTATATTAGAGTAACCGCTGATATACATAACGGCACATTTATAGCAAGCGCACTCGGGACTGCTGTTTATCATTTAAAAGATAGTGAAGCCAAAAGTAAAGTCGCTATACTTATTACTGACGGCGAACAAGAAGGCGATAGTTTTGACCCTGTAAATTTAGCGCAAGTTGCCGCGCAGTTTAATATTAAAGTTTATACTGTATCAATCGGCGTAAAGAACCGCAAAGTGCCGTTTCCTATTGTTTATAAAAATCAAGGAAAAAAGTATATGACCAATCCTGACGGCAGTTATCCTGAAATTCCAGTTGACGAAGAATTATTGAAAAACATCGCTAAAATAACAAAAGCTGAATTTTTTAGAGCGACTGATACTAATAGTTTGCGCAATATTTTCAAGAAAATAGACGAATTAGAAAAAACTGAAATTAAAGTTAAAAAATATGTTAATTACAAAGAGTATTTTCAGATATTTTTAGCGGCCGCGCTAATTATTTTATTTATAGAATATCTATTAAGATTAACAATATTTTTCACTATACCTGACGAATAATCATATTTAATTTTCGTTTAATTTTTTGAGTAATTGTTCAGATACTTTTTCGCAATCATCTAATAAAACAATGTTGGGATTTACTGTTAATGCCGGATATTCTTTGTTTATAACGATTATATCTGTATTTGATTTTACAAAATTTACTAATCCAGCTACCGGATAGACTTGCAGCGATGTGCCGATAATTATTAATAAATCGCATTTATTAAAATCTTGCGTTATAGAATTATAAAAAATTTCAGGTAATTGTTCGCCAAAGAAAACAACATCAGGTTTGATAACAGCGTTTGATGAACAATTGCAATAAGGGATATTTCCTTCTAACAAGGAAACTTTTATTTCATCTAATTGATATTTTTTTCGGCATTTTAAGCAAGTGGCGGTAAAAAAAGAACCGTGACATTCTATTAATTTTGTTACGCCTGCTAAACGCTCTAAACCGTCGATGTTTTGAGTATATACTCTTAATAATTTATTGATTTTTTCTAAATGCGCGAAAAATTTATGCGTATTTGTCGGATTGAAATTTAAAGGCAATAATTCTTTTGTCAATTCAAAAAACGGTTTCGGATTTTGACAAAAATAATTTATTTCAAATATTGCTTCAGGATATGGTAAATTGTATTTTTGTAAATTATGATATAAACCAGTGCCAGGCGTGCGAAAATCTGGAATACCAGCAGCAGTAGAAATCCCAGCGCCTGCGACGATAATTATATTTTTTGAATTTTTAATTTTTTTTATAATCTCATCAATCATAAAATCAATATATATTTTTTATTTAGCGATGTCAATAAAAAGATAATGAAGAAAATAAATAGTAAAAAAACTGAACTTGCAATAGCCGCTGTAAAAAAAAAATAAAAAACTTGCTTTAATTTTAAAATCTTGTTATAATATATAAAAATAATTTTTATATGGATATAATGTGTCTAAAACATAAAAAACAAATATTATTGTTATTTTTGTTGCTGTTTTTATTAATGGACTTCAATAATATTGTAAATGCTGCTGTTAATTTGCGGATAGTAGGATTATCTGATACGCAAGCGCTCGGGCAAATAGATGCAAATATTAATATTAATGATACATTTTATTTAGATGTGTGGATAAATGCAGCGGATACATATTATAATACTGTCCGTTTAAAAATAAATTATGATAGTACTTATTTAGAAATTCTCGATAATGATGCATCAAATCAAATAGATACATTTTTGATAAATACCGCAGGTATAAATCTACAAAATTTATCGACAGATATAATTGGTGACAGCGTTAATATTTTGATTAACAGCGTTGATACTGCTTCAAATACAATAAATTATGCTGCAATAGTAAATGATTTTCGCGATTCAGTAGGTGTGAATTATGCCGTTGATATACCGCTGGCTCGGATATTATTAAAAGCGAAAAATGTCGCCAGCGTAACAAATACTTTTTTATCATTTACAGTATCTGACGAGACATCTACATTTATCACATATCCTGATACGCCATTTTATAATGTTTTAGGTAATATTGATAGTGGTTGGATAGTAATACAGCCATCGTCTAATCCGCAATTAAATGTTGTGATTAATGATGTTTTAAATAGCGAGACATACAGCGCTGGCGCAGATACGATAACAGCGCTGTCATTTACAATTAGCGCTGATACAAATTTGCTGAATGATACCTTACAGACATTTACATTAGCGAATAATGGGACATTAGAACAAAGCGCTATTGATAAATTAAGGTTATGGTTAGATTATGATAGTAACAATATTTATTCTGATAGCGATGTGTTAGTAAGCGAGTTATTATGGACTGGGGCAAACTGGCGCGCGATAAATATAAATTTTGCTTATAATTTGTCTGGTGCAAATTTTGTGATTACAATAGATTTGAGCGATACTGCAACTGCAGGCGAAACATTTCAAGCGCTGATACCGTCATTGGGCATAAAGACAGCGAAAACAGATAGTGCGCCTATGAGCGATACATATTCAAAAAATATAATAAAAATTGCTGCTTCTATGATAGCGGATATAATTTGTCCTGATACCGCAGTCACCAGTTATTTAATGAGTTTAACAAATATTATTGGTACAGATACGAGTTATTTAATTTATCTTAACAATGTAGATACCCTGTATATAGAGGCGAGCAATCAATTAAAATTAGACACATGGTCAGTGATTATTGACCCGATTGATACTGGCGGATATGTTCGAATCAGTTCGCCGAGCAGCGCATTTATTAATGGAACAGATACTGGCAATATAACTCGCGCTAATTATGGTCAAAATTCATTATTTCAAATAGATGTTATGGATTCGATGTTTAGAAATTTATCAGCAAATCAATATGCTGACAGTCCGCAAATAAGTTTTAATTTTTCTGGGAAGAATATCACTACAAATTTTGAATTATTGAAATTATATTATTTAAATTTAGCGGATTCAAAATGGTATGACGCGACGCATAGTGATTCTGGAATAGCGCGAAATTATAATTATTCAATAAGTTCAAATACAATAAGTTTACGAGTAGAGCATTTATCGCATTGGTGGTTTGGAGCTTTAATAGACACAGTTACGGTAATAAAAAATGTTGATGTTGCGAGTGATACTGTTAGCAGCAGTTCTCAAAATATTACGGTCTTATCTTTTTATGCATTAGGTGATACACAAGCGGGCGATACATTGATATCTTTGAGTATAGGCAATAAAGAAGTAATGGATACTGCGCATATATCGGATGTGAAATTATGGCTTGATACTAATGCTAATTTTATTTATGATACCGCTGATGTATTTATTGGTTCATTGAATTGGAATAGCGGCGCAGAAGTTTGGCGTAATAGCGCATTGAATTATTTTATGGATACAGGAGCAAATTTTGTAGTTACGATAGATGTGGATACATTAGCACAGACGGGCGAGAAATTTCAAGCGTATATACCGACTCAGGGTGTTGCAACAGCGGATGAATATTCGGCGCCTGACACTGAAATTATTAATGCTGGCGTAATTACTATTGAGAATACGAACGTTGTGATTGTAAGTATATCTGTTGAATTAATAGATACAGGTTTAAATTATTCAGGCGCGGCGACAGATTATCCGCCGGGCAGCAAATTACGCTATACAATAGAATTTAGTAATTTGAATACTCTGCCGATTTATAATGTGAAAATTTATCAATATATACCGCAGTATACTCAATATGACGACAGCAGTATAGAAATAGATACGGATATTAGCGATGGAATAAATTATATTTCAAAGACAGATGCCAATGACGGCGATGAAGCGGATTACAATATAACCGCGCTTAATTGTATATATGTGCATTTATCAGAAATGCCTGCTAATAAGACAGGTAGATTAAGATTTAGTGTTTTTATAGAATAAAATTTATGAAAAAAATATTATTTAGTTTATTTTATTTTTTTGTTATAATTGATTTAGCAAATGCGATTAATAAAGAGCAATTAGATTTTATGATTGATATTGGTTTTAACAGCGCTGTGATAAATGTAAAAGTTGATACAGAGTGTTATTCGCGGTTGATGTATGGGTTAAAGCCGAATAAATTAACAGGACTTGTTATGAATGCAGATATGTTGACAGACCATAAATTTGAAATATTGAATCTGTTAGAAGGTAAAAAATATTATTTTCAAATAGAATTTTATAATAATGATTTTTCAGTTAAAACTGCTATAAAAGAAATTCAGACATTAGGTATAGCGACACCTGAAATATTAAATAAAAAAATTGAGTGTTATGTAAAATCAGCAGAATTATCTATAAAAACGAATGTGCCGGTAAAATATAGATTAAAGACTGCGGAACAGATATTAGAAAATTTAGAATATAAAAATGATATAGTTGTAAAAATAGAAAATTTAAAGTCAGGCGCTGCTTATGAATATGAATTAATTTTGATGAATGAAAAAAATGTAGAATTAATAGATAGTGGTATTATTAAAACTTTGGATAATAATATTGCTTTGAATAAAAAAGTCGAAGGGACATTTGATATTAATCCTGAACCGAATGTTATTGCCAATTCCCCGTCGATAATAAGCAGAATAACAGATGGCAAAATACATTATTTTACAGGTATGGCTACGTCAGGCAATGTAAAAGAAGCGCAGCAGAATGTTATTATAGATTTAGAAGAAGAGCAATTTATCGAAAAAATAAAAGTTTATTGGCGCGCGATAGCATACAGCAAAAATTATTATGTTATGATAAGCAGCGATAAAAAGAAATGGAATTATATTGGAAAAAATATAGATGCATCAAAAGGGATTACGATGCGTTCAGAATCTGGCGATCCACTGTTTGTAAATGAAATAGCGGCAAATAATAAAGCGCGATATATTAGAATTTGGCTGGCAAAAAACAGCGAATTTTATTGTAAATTCGACAACTGGAATTTTGTCCAGATATTTGAGATAGAAGCAATAAATAATCAGATATAGGAGGTGATTGGTATTTGATATAAATAGGTAAATTTAAATTTGTATATAATTTTAAGAAAAAATTTTTAGGAGGTTTTTTATGAAAAGTTTTTTTAAGTTTTTTATGACTATTATCGTATGTATTAGTTTAATGGTATTTTTGACTACAGATACATACGCGAACGGCACCGCCGGCGGTACGCTAATAACCGCAGGTTTTGATGCTAGTGTGGCTAATACTGCTGATACATTTGGCGATTTGGTTGTTCAGTATCAAGCGGTGAGTGGCGGCGCAAATATATATGCCACCCCTGCTTCAGCAGCGAATGTAAATGTATCAAATATCTTTGGAAATCAGTTTTCAGACACTTATTTATCCACGATAGTAGCGTCTGGCGATACTGCGTGGTATTCATTGACTATAACAAATAAGGGCAATGCATCAGATACAATATTTTTTGATTCCAGCAGTTTTAATTTTTTAGGAGCATTAGGCGCAGATTCAATTCAGGTTAGTTTTTGGAATGCCGCTCAAACTGCGAAAATTACTAATACTTCAATGTTAGCAGCAGAAGCGAGTGAAGTAGTATATGTTGCGGTATATTTTGCTAATGGTTTAAATAATGGTGATTCAATGAATTTTATAGTTCGCGCTATTGCTAATAATGGATTAGGCGGCGATACTGGCGGTTATATAGGTGCTAATAGCACAGGATATGCAGGCGACGGCGATGATACAATATTATTATCTGCTGAAATATCTTCTGCTATACCTGCGATATATGTATCTAAATCAGTGCAAGTTGATAATACTGGCTTAGTAGGATTTGACGGCGATACTGCGAATGTAGTGCCTGGCTCTGTATTGTTGTATTCAATAAGATATGATAATGACGGTGATGGTTCGGGGTATAATGTTGCTATTATAGCATATATTCCGGAAAATACTGATTTAGACACTGCGACAGCGGCGATGACAATGCCTGATACTAATAATGTCGGTTCAGTTGTAATAGAATTTTCAAATGACGGTTCTACTTGGTCAACATCGGCTCCAGCGAACGTAAATCGCATAAGATGGACATTAACTAATCCAGTGCTTGCGAATAATAATAGCGAAGGCACAGATACAGTTGGCGTAGTTGACGGCGATATTCAAGATGCTGACAGCGGAAGATTCCAGTATAGAGTAATAGTGAAATAATTATTTGATTTTCTGTGTTTCTAATGATGTCAATAAAAAAAAATTGACATCATTAGAAACTTAAAAAAAGCAATGCGGCTGATTGTTCAGCAGTTAGCCGCTTTATATAGATTTGATATTATAAATTATTTTTGATATTTATTGCTTGAAATAGATTTTATAAAATTTTTATTTGAATGATTAGAAAATTAAATAGATGTCAAAATTTCATAATAGGAATGTTATTCCTTATATTGATATTATTTGCTGCTAAAAATAGTGCGAATGCTGTTGGAACGCCAGCAGGCGCAAATATTCGCTGGGGCAATATTAATTATAATAGCGCAGTGGATACGAGTGGCGAAGTAGCGGTATTTTACAGTCAAAATGGTAATCCATTGGTTTTATTTAGATTTAGCGATAATGGCAATACGACTGTATCAGCAGTATATGGCAATACCTTAAATTTTGCGGAATTAAATTTTGTATATAATGATACTAATATTCAAGCAATACCATTTTCTATAAGAAACGACGGCAATACGACTGCGTTTATAACAATAGATACTCAAATTATTGGATATTCGCGATTAGCTGCTCTGAATAATATTGCTGTGTCAGTATTTGTTGACGCAAATAATGACAGTATTTTAAACGGCGGCGATTATTCGGCAAATTCAGTAATATTAACAAATAACCAAACCAAAAATTTATTATTAGTATTATCATTCGGCAGCGGAATATTAGCGGGGGATACATTTGCCTTGAAAGTTACGGCATCTAATCCTAACAGCGATACTGATGGCTATCGCGGCACAAATAATACGCAGTATTGCGGCGAAGGCAATTCTACAAGAACTGTTAATATTTTAATGGATATACCGCCGCAGATTTTGCCTGATACTCCGAATATCTATATAGTTTCGCCGCGCAATAATAGCGATACGAGCGTCCATATTATTTTAGTGTCAGGCACTACGCAGAATAGCAACATAGGAGATACAATAAAAATTTATGTTAATGGCATTGAGCAGTCTTCATATATTTTACAAGCGGCAAATGGCAGTTGGCAAGGCACGGCATTATTATCAGGTATCGGCAGTATTGTAAGCGTAAAGGTATTTGATAACTATGACCGAGAAAATAGCGATACCATTATTGTTAATTATTATTCGTATAATCAGATAGCGATTACGGCGCCGACTAATAATACAGACACATTATATTCTAATATTTTAATTAGCGGCACAACATTAAATTCATTAATAGGCGACACAATAAATATTTATGTGAATGGCAATTTTGATACGCAAATAATAGTGAGCAGCGCAAATCAAAATTGGCAAACATTGATAAATGTTAATTCGCAAAACACCGTAATTTTAGCGCAATTGCAATCGCAGCTCGGATATACTGCTTCAACGCAAATAACAATAAATTATTACGGCGCGCCGCAAATAAGTATTACTTCGCCGCAGAATAATCACGATACAAATTCAAATTTAGTTACTATTAGCGGCACAAGTTATAATACTTTAAATGGATATATAGTATATTTATATGTCAATGATGCGTTTGCTAATACTGTGAATATATCAACGACAAACGGCAATTGGCAAACGATATTAAATTTATCTCAACAAATAAATAAAATTACGGCAATTTGCGCTGACGCTCGAAATAGAACAGATAGCGCGACAATATATATAAATTATTATGCAGCGCCGCAGATAAAAATAACAAGTCATCAGCAAAATTATATTTCATTAGATACAATGATAGTTTTAAGTGGCACAACTACG
This sequence comes from bacterium, assembly GCA_029551925.1. Lineage (GTDB taxonomy): Bacteria > JAGOBX01 > JAGOBX01 > JAGOBX01 > JAGOBX01 > JAKPEO01. Next base: position 10,467 of record JAKPEO010000061.1, on the reverse strand, counting down.
AATACTGCGCTCGGCGATACTGTGCGGATATATCTCAACGGGTCATTAATAAATACAATAATTTTAACAGAAAATAATAGCAATTGGCAAAGCGCGATAACATTAGATACGAGTGTAAATAATATAAATCAAATTAGCTCAATAATAACAAATAAATTTAATGTAAGCAATCAAGATACAATTAATATACAATATTTCAATATTACAACGCCGTCGATATTAAATGCATATGAAGATAAAATCACAGAATATTATCTGACAAGCACAATTAATAATAATGTTGTTTGGTCATTAGATACGACTGTAATTGCAGGGATAATGACATTAAATATTAGCGATACAAAATTAACGATTATTCCGCAGCTGAATGTTTCGAATATTTCATATAATTTCAAATTATACGCGTTTTATTCAGGAACTGAAGATTCTCAAATTCTGACTATTAATATATTAAATGTGAATGATACTCCTATAATTACAAGTTTACCGCCGACCGCAGTTATTGGAATAAATCAATATTATTCATATTATATAGTTGCGACAGATACTGATTTTGATAGAATTAATTTTACATTAATTAATGCGCCTGCTGGTATGATTATACGAGATAGCGAATATCTAATAACCGCGCAAAATTCAATTTGCACAGCGTTAATAGAATGGCGTCCGCAAACATCTGGCGTGTATAATTTCAGTGCGCGCGTAAGCGATACAAGCAATGCCGCAGCTTTGCAAAATATAACAATTTCAGTAATTAATCGCCCAATGAATGTTTATAAACTAACAGCGGAATTGACGGATTTGAATAATGCGCTTTTAACCTGGATAGAAACGCCAGAGACAAATATTGTAAATTATCAGATTTACAAATCAGATAATTTTGGAAATTTGAATTTTGATAGTGTATATAGCATTATTGCAGCGCCTGCTGACTCAATTGTTATTCAATTAAACGGTGATACAATGACAAAATTCAGCGTTTTACCTATTAATAATGTTGGTTTAACTGCTGATACCTTGACGGCGCCAGTAGTGATTGTTTATAAAAATCCAAATAATATTTCAAGCGTAGTATGGACAAAAATTGTTAATCCACTAAATGGTTTTACTGTGTCTGGCGACTATATACAAGTGCGCGCTGAACTTGTCAAAGGCAACTTATCAGATATTAAATCATTAGCATTTTATTATAAAACAGAAGAAGAAGCGACTTGGAAATTAATGAAAATTTATTATACAGGAATAGAAAAAAATATAGATAATCCGCTGACGAATATAAATACAACAGATGATTTATTTATAAATTGGAATATTAAAAATTTAGCGAACGGCAGTTATTTAATAAAATCCGAAGCAACAGATAAAAACAATGTAGTAGAACCTTGTCCGATAGCGGTAAAGATAGTAAAAGGCAGTAATATAGTAAATTCTGATTATTATTTTGACGCGGTTAGTTATCCATCTCCGATAACAGCGCAGACATTGATACCGGGTTTAAAAGGTGATAATGAAGCAGTGATAATCTCAACGCAAACTAATAGCGTTTATGGCGAAGCGTTTAATACAAAGATTACAGTCGAGATACCGGGCAATGCGATAGATACTACGCAGCCGATTGGCTCGCAAAAAATTGTGATGATGCCAATTAATGAAACTTTGATGAAGGACTATAATATAAAGACACCGAGCGCTGATACGGCGTATGCGAATATGGTAGTTTTGAATGTAGTAGATACTCAAACATTAGCGAGCGGCAATTTAGTAAACAAAATATTAAATCACGGCACAACGCAGTTCAACAATAAAGTGCGAGTGAAAATGTCATATTTAGATAAAGATGGCGACGGCTGGCTCGATAATATGCGCAATATAAGACAGGAATGGCTGCGGATTTATTATCGTCATAATATCAATGATGATTGGAAATCATTGCCGCACGACCAATTAAAAATTAATTTTGAAGATAATTTAGCGGAATTTGAAATTGATCATTTTACGATTTTCTTATTAAGTCCCGATACTGAATTTGTGCGGTCTGTAATTGCTTCCGGCTTACCGATAACCGTTTATCCTAATCCTTATATACCATCTAAAAATAACGAACAAGGCAGACCGTTTAAGACCGAATATCAAAATCTAAATGACGCCGACCTCGGCGGTATAGTATTTAGAAATTTAGGAGATACTGTCACTCCTGCGACTATCAAAATATTTACTCTGTCAGGGCAATTAGTGCGGGAAAAGATTACTACTACTTCGTATTGGATTTGGGATACTAAAAATGACAAAGGAAAAGAAGTGGCGAGCGGCTGGTATTTATATTTAGTAGAAATTAATGGCATTAAGAAAACCGGAAAATTAGCGATTATTAGGTAAAAAAATTTATGAGAAAATTATTTAGTGTTGTAATTATATTGATTTTGATAAATAGCGCTGTATTTGCAAAAGAGAATATAGGGACAAAAGGCGCGCAGTTTATTACGCTCGGCGCAGGCGGTCGGGCATTAGGTATGGCTGGCGCATATGTGGCGGTTGAAAATGATATATATTTAGTTCATTGGAATCCAGCAGGGCTCGCTACTTTTGATAGAGTTGCCGCTGGTTTTATGGAGCATACTTTGCCAGCCGATATTTCGCGCGAGTTTTTGGCAATCGGCGGACCATTAAAGAAAAATCATTCATATATAGCGATGGCATTGCAATTTGGAAGATACGGCAAAGAAGCGCGGACCACATATTTAGCGCCTTATGGCACCGGCGAAAGTTTTGACGGCTCTGATTTTGCTGTTTCTTTGAGTATTGCGTCAAAAACCGATTTTATTGATAGAAATTTACGATTAGGCGCTACAATAAAATATATTAATCAAGAAATTTACGATTACAGCGGTAAAACATTTGGCTGCGATATTGGCGGCTTATATAAGTTTACAGATAATTTTTCATTAGGCGCTAATATTTCTAATATCGGTGGAAGATTGAAATTTATTGAAAAAGCAGACGAACTGCCGTTGCAATTACGCGGCGGCGCATCGTTTAATATAATGAATAAGATAAATGCAAATTGCGATATGTTTTATACTAAAAATGAAAAAGTTGATTTTGCTATTGGTATGGAATTGAAATTGATTGATTATTTTGCGTTTCGCACTGGTTTTAATACGGTTAATGACGCTGGGAATGGCTATGTGTTCGGATTAGGAATAAATTATAATAATTGGAATATGGATTATGTATATGAGCCGTATGGTAAATTTGATGCGTCTCATAAAATTTCTGTTGATTATGTATTTGGCGATATTATCGATACTAAACAGCGCTATATAAAACCTGTTGTGACTTCTGATATTGTTAATAAAGCGAGGGTCGCTGCACAACCATCGCGGTTTAGCGAGGATAATAAACTTGAAAAAATCAATCAATTGATTTTAACGGGCTATAATGCTGTTAAAAACGGCGAATATCCTTATGCGATAATATTATTTGATCAGGCAATAAGATTAGATGAAAATAATATCACAGCGCGTTTATGGCTGGCATATTCATTAGCGAAATTAGGAGATGTTCAGCGTGCAATAAAAGAATATGAAAATGTTTTAAAATTGGATAAGTTTAATGCCAATGCTTTACAAGCATTAAAAATATTAAAAAGATAAATATAATGAGAAAAATAAAATTATTATTATTGTTATTATTTTTAATTTTATTTTTGCAAACTAATGCTAGCGCTGTGAACTTATTAGCAAGTTTAAATAACGGTTTTGAAGACAGTCTGACAAATTGGACAGCGATAAATCCAAGTTATGTTAATATTACAGATACGCCTAATGCTTACAGCGGGCTTAAAGCTTGTAGATTAGGCGGATTATTAACTACTGCTAAAATTGGTATTGCATCGAGTATTTTAAATGTTTTGCCTAATGAAGAATATGTATTTTCAGCGTATTTGCTGTTATCTGCGACAAATGAAGAAGCAGATGTAAGTGATGTATATGTAGAATTGCAAATAGTAGCGATTTATGCGGACGGCTCGAAAACTGAAACTACAACTGTTGATTTATCTTTAAATGATTTGAATATTTGGGAAGAAATCGAAGCAACTGAATCGTATATTGTGCCAGACGGAGTATTTCAAGTAATGATAGTTCTTAATGCTTGGAAAGAATCGGGCGTGACATTTACATATAATCTATTTGTTGATGATGTTGCATTTGACGGACCTGTGAGTAATGATAATACTCCGCCGTCATTAGTGTCGAATGTTAATGCAACTGCAGATTTCGGGCAAGCGACAGTTACTTGGGATTTGAATGAAATTGACAATGATATATATTTGTATCGCGTGTTTTATTCTAATGATTATTTTACTAATGTAGATAATGCTACGCTTGCCGGCGGAGTATATCACTGGCAAAACGTTAATTATTTAACTTTTGATGTGACTAATGAAGGCACTCATTATTTTGCTGTGACTGCTATGGATACTGCCGGTAATGAAAATAAAAATATCACGCCGACAAACGTTTATATTTTGAGTCCCGGCGGATTATTGACTACTGATGATCACGATTGGAGTTTTGAAGGCGATGGAACAAAATGGACATATACCGCGACAGGCGCTACTTTTGGCGATAGCGCTCGTAAAAAGCACGGACTTAAATCATTGAAATATTCATCTTTGACTGGCACGCCGAGTGGTAGACTAGTCGCTTCTTCATTTGTTGATATTGATACTAATTATGAATATTCGGCGTATATATGGTTCAATTCATCATCAGAGGCGTTTAATGAAGCGCGTATTAAAATAGGAGTAGAATGGTATAATGCCGCTAATAATTTGATTTCTGAAACTGCGCAATCTGACGCTCAGGGTTTTCAAGCAACAGCGCGCGATATTTGGGAAAAGGTTAATTTTGAAAAACTTGAAGCGCCGGATAATGCCACAAAAGCAAAAGTGAAATTTTATATATGGCGGCCGCTTGGCGGCGCTTCGCGCACTATTAATATTGACGCCGCAAAATTTATCGGGACATTGAAAGATACTTCGCCGAAAATTTTTATTACAGTGCCAGAAGAAACGCGCGATACATATATTAGAAATGTTGTAATTTATGGAAACAGCAAATATTCAAGCGCCGGGCAAACAGTGGAAATTTATAGAGATACTGTTTTTCAATCTATCACGACTTTGACTCAAAGTAATGGTAGTTGGTCAGGTACTGCGCAATTAGCAGGGCTCGGCAATGCAATAATTGTAAAATTAAATTCTACGCTAGTTGCATATGATACTATTTATATGAATTATTATTCTTCGCCGATGATTGATATTACTACGCCGCAAAATAATCACGATACATCTGTTAGTTTGATAAATATTCATGGTATTAGTTTGAATTCAGAAAGCGGAGATACAATTGAAATTTATGTAAACGCTGTATTGAACAGCATAATTACATTAACGCAAGAAAATGAAATATGGTTAGGCACCGCGCAATTAACAGGAATCGGCGATACTATTACTGCTGTTTTACATTCAGGCAGCGAGACGGCTCAGCATTCGATAATTGTAAATTATTCGCCGGCTCCGCCGCCGTATAATTTACTTTATTATGATACTTATTATTTTCAAAATTTTGATTCATTAGGCACTGTATCAAAAGCAGATTTACCTAATGGCTGGCGTGCTGATAAATTAACAACAGTTAATAAATTAGGCGAATGGGATGCTGCGCTTACTGTCACGGATTATTATGCTGGCAATAATATGTCGTCATCAGCATCTGCTGGAATTTATAATTTCGCTTCCGGTGCAGCATCTACAGCTTCTGATAGAGCAATCGGTTGGATTGCGAGCGGCACTGTTTGTAAAAGCGGAAATTTATACGGATATTTTATAAATGGCTCTGATTCTGATATGACTGGTTTTAATATTAATTATTCAGTAGAAAAATATCGCAATGGCACCAATCCTGCGGGCTTTAAGATTCAATTGTATTATTCGTTAGATGGTAGAAACTGGTTTAGCGCAGGCGATAATTTTAAAACTGAATTTAATGCTGACTCTGATAATAATGGTTTTGCTGAGGCGCCAGGTGCAACTGTTTTTGTATCTGATACATTGCCAGTTAATATTCGTAAAAACGAAGCGCTGTATTTAGCGTGGAATTACACAGTGCGTAGCGGGTCAACCACTACTTATGCTCAAGCATTAAGCATAGATTCAGTTAATATTAAAGGAGTCGCTGGTTTTATTCCGCCTGAACCTTATATAAAAATTCTGTCGCCTGCGCATAATTCTGAAACGCATATACAAAACATAATAGTATTCGGCACAACGCAAAATACTATTAGCGGCGATACTATATTTGTTTTTCGCAATAATGATTTGATAGACACTATTATTTTAACATCAGCTAATCAGGATTGGAGCGCAACTGTGCCAATATCGCAAACCGGCGAAAAAATTTGGGCGCAATTACAGTCATATAGTATTGAATACGATACGATTACTGTTAATTATACTATTTTGCTTGATACGCAATTGTATTTTAATATAAATGATACGCTGCCGTCGATTTCGGCGATGCAAGGCGCAGAAAATATTTCGGTTTTATCTTTTAGTTTGCTAAGCGACACGAATTTCGGAACTGATATGCTTCAAAAAATAACTATAAAAAATATTGGTAATTTGACTGGCGATACCGCAATAACAAATGTAAAATTGTATTTAGATAGTGATAGTAATTTTAAATATTCAGAAACTGATACTTTTATTGATAATTTAATCTGGGATCCGCCGTATTGGCTAAATACTGATTTGAATTATTCTTATACATTATCTGGCTCAAATTTTGTTGTTGCTATTGATTTATCTAATAATGCCGCTGTCGGAGATACTTTTCAAGCGATGATACCTGCATTGAGTATAAAAACTCAAAAAACAGATACTGCGCCGCTGACAGATACTTTTGCAAGCGCTGTGATTACTGTTATTCAAGACACCACTCCGAAAATAAAAATTACTTCGCCTGATAATAATTATTATACTAATTTGTCTGTTATCACTATCAGTGGCACTACGCTTAATACTAATGCTGGCGATACAATAAAAATTTATACTAATTCTAATTTAAATACTACTGTTATTTTATCGGCAATGAATGGCACTTGGCAAGGTACTGCTGCGCTTACGCAAACTAATGTTGATACCATTGTTGCTGTGTTGTTTTCTAATACTTATATTAGGTCAGATACTATTTTCGTCAATTATCTTTCAGGCAGCGCAACTATAAAAATTTTGTCGCCTGTTACAAGCGGCCAGCGCTATGATACTAGCGCCGCTGTTATTACTATTTCTGGCACTACAACTGACGCTAATAACGGCGATAGCATTATAATTTTATTGAATGGCGAAACGCAATCTATTACTCTTGTGTCTAGTAATAATTGGTCTTCGACTACAACTGTGCCTGTTAATTCTTTGCAGATATTAACAGCGCGGTTTTTGTATTCAGGAACTATTCCCGTTGACGATACTATTATATTAGCGCCCGGTTTTTTGATTTCTGGTATTGTCACGCTTGACGGCTATCAATATGATTCAGGTATTTTAGTAAATCTTACAGGTGGTATTTCAAGCGCTGCTGCGATTACTTCTGATACCGGATTTTTTAGAGTAGCAGCAATTTCGAGCGATACATATATTTTGACTTTTTCACGGGCTGGATATTTGTCCGACGCTGTGCAGATATTCGTTGATACGGATATTTATTTAGGTGCGATTACAGAATTAAAAGCAGGCGATTATTATAAAAATGGCTATATTAATATTCGTGATGCCGCAATCCTTAAAAGATATTACAATCAATCAAATAATGAATTTGATATTGACGATAATAATATTATAAATTATCGCGAAAAAGAATATTTGATTAAAAATTTCGAGCGCTGAAAAAATATAAGTTGTGTAAGTTTTTTATTTGCAGCTTATTTTGTTTTAGTGAAGTCCAGTAAAAAAACTCAAAAAAATAAGCAATATTAACAAAGACAGTTCGACGGTTACATATTGTATTAGTGTAACTGCGAAGCAGTTGAAAAATAATAAATATCTTCAGTGTAAACCTGCGGAATAAAGATAAAGATAAAAATTAAATTGAAAAGGGTTAAATAAAAAAACTGCATTTTGATTTTTCAAAATTTTGAAAAATCAAAATGCAGTATAAAAATAAAAATTAGTTATTTAGTTTTTTTTGTGGTTTTACAATAAACTTTCGGAAATGCGGCATAAAATGCAGCTGCTTTTACTAAATGTGCTATCGGCACTTGGTCTTCAACTTGATGAGCGTGTATTTCATTTGCAGGACCAAAACCCAAGCACGGAACTTTATGCATTCCCATTATAGCTACGCCATTAGTACTAAATACCCATTTTTTTAATTCAGGTTTTTTATTAAATATAGTTTTATAAGTTTCTAAACCTGCTTTGCATAATGGGTGATTTTCTTCTAATAGCCAAGTAGGATAATATTTTTTAGTGGGATATTTTAAACCAGTATATGATGGAGTATCGTAAGTTAATACTTCAACTTTAAATTCATTTGGCTTTAAGCCAGCGCGTTTGCAAGCATCTTTTATTTCAGCAACTGCTGATTTTTCAGTTTCGCCTAATGTTAATCTTCTATCTAAATGAATATATGCTTCACCAGTCACAGCGCAGAGCGATGGACTTTTTGAACTTATATGCGAAATTGTGACAGTGCCTTTGCCTAAAAATTTTTGGTTTGCTGTTTTTACATTATTTTTTAAACGCTCGTTTAATTTTTCTATTTCTAAGGCTACTCTTGCCATCATATAAACTGCATTTTTTCCGCGTTCTGGCGCACTGCCATGACAGGATTTGCCGAATGTTGTTACGCCTATTTCCATTCTACCGCGATGTCCGCGATATAAATCTAAATTTGTCGGTTCTGTGATTAAAACGCATTCCGGTCTTGGTATAACTTTTTCATTGAGTATATACTGCCAGCACAAACCGTCGCAATCTTCTTCCTGCACGCTGCCTACTATATATAAAGTATAGTCGTCAGTTAAATTTAAATCTTTTATTACTTTTCCAGCATAGACCATTGATATCATAGCAGCTTCTTGATCTGATGCGCCGCGTCCGTAAATAATGCCATTTTTTACAACTGGTTTAAACGGCTCGCGTTTTACTTTTTTCCATTCTGTCATACTGCCTACGCCGACAGTGTCTATATGCGCATCCATAGCAATTATTCTTTTGCCATTGCCAATTTTTCCGAATATATTGCCCATCTTGTCAATGAATACTTTATCAAATCCGACTTTTTCCATCTCTTTTTTTATGCACTGGATTACTTCTTTTTCTTGACAACTTTCAGATGGTATTTTTATCATTTCACACATAAAATTTACCATCTCTTTTTCGTATTTTTTGCATTGATTTAAAATTGCTTTTTGGTCTAACATTTTAAAACACCTCTCTCTATAAAAATAAAAAATTATTTTTTGAAAATATCTCCTAAATTTTCTAATTTCGGCGGTGTAGTAGCACGTTGCGCAGCTAATAAATTTTCGCGCTGTATTTCTTCATATACTTCTTTGCGATGAACCGGTATTGTTCGCGGCGCGGTAATGCCTAATTTTACTTGTTCGCCGTGTATGTCAACAATAGTTATTTCTATGTTGTCGCCAATTATTATACTTTGATTTCTTTTTCTTGTTAATACTAACATTGTCCTTGTTCTTTTATTTGTTTTTCTTTAAATTCATCAGTAATAAAATGTCTAACTGTATATTCTGGTATTTCAGATATAGCTTGACAAGCAAGTTTGGTTGCTGGATTGATTATAATCGGTCCTTGTAAATTAGCTGTCATTCTATCAGGCGCATTTTCAGGAATTACAACAATAGCATAACTTATAATTTTTGATATATCATCAGCTCCGATTTTTTTTAAAAATTCCGCGCCTACTTTTAATTTGTATTTGTATTTGAATAAATACGGGTCAATTACTACAAAAGCTAAATTAGGTGTCTCTACTGATTGCAGCCATGCAAATGGCGCTTCGTTTTCTTTCATTAATAATACATATTTTGTTAAATCAGGGAATCCGAAAATTCCATCGACTACAGTCAGAATCTCTTTTTCATTAATTTCAACTTCGCCCAATGTCTTAGTGCTAATCAACATAAATAACTTCACCAAAAATCAATAAAAAATATTTATGAAATTTATAATATAATTTATTTTTAATAAAGTCAATAGCGATTATTTGTTTTTTTTGAAATACGCTAAAAAACGCGCTTCTAACCCGGATATTTCATAAAGCAAGTCAATAGGAGAAAATATCCGAGTTAAAGACGCTTGTGAGTAAAACGGAAATTATTTATTATTCTGTTTTATTCACAGCATCGGCAATCAAGTCATTTTTTTGGTCTCTTTGGATT
>JAKPEO010000060.1 GCA_029551925.1 bacterium | reverse complement strand
ATTTCCGGGCACAGCGAAGGACCAGATTTAGCGACGCTATTTTTATTTTTTAATAAATCAGGCATCGTTAATAGATTAAAAAATTTAAAGTAAAATTTTATGAAGTTATGAAAATTGGCGCGCATTTTTCAATTGCTGGCGGTATCGCAAATGCTCTTATCAGCGCGAATGAATCTGACGCTGACTGCTTGCAAATATTCATCAGCAATCCACGCGCTTGGGCTTGCCCTAATATCGATGACTCTGAATTTTCAAAATTTAATGAATTACGAAAAAAATTAAATATAACGCCTGTTGTTGTGCATTCACCGTATCTTCCGAATATAGCGTCGCCAGATAATCAAATTTATCAAAAATCAATTAAAATTTTAAAAGCAAATATAGATGCTGCCATGAAAATTTATGCTGATTATTTTGTTGTACATCCAGGAAATTTTATGTTTGTTGATTTGGATAAATCTATTAAACGCGCTGCTGATGCTGTTAATATACTGCTTTCAAATTCCGCTAAAATTCAAATATTGATTGAAAATACCGCTGGACAAGGCAGCGAAATCGGTTTTTTATTCTCGCAATTAGGAAAAATACTGAATAAAATAAAAAATAAAAAACGATGCGGTTTATGTATTGATACAGCACATCTATACGCCGCCGGCTATGATTTTACAGATATAGAGAAATTAAATGATACTATATGCGAAGCTTCTAATTTTTTTGATATTTCAATGATAAAACTTTTTCATTTTAACGACACATTAGTAGATTGCGGCAGTTTGAGAGACAGCCATTTTTATATAAATCAAGGAAATCTAAAACTTGAAACATTCAAATTGATTATGACTAATGCTATTTTTAAAGAATTACCTGCAATAGCCGAAACACCCGAAAAATTAGATATAAATCATAAAAACGCTATCGCTTTACTTAAATCTCTTAATATATAATTTTTTGATAAATAATAATATAATATTTTTATTCAAAAAATTATTGACTTTTTTTTTTTTATGAGTATATTTTTGAACACATTTACTTTGGTAATTGGGCTCATAGATCAGCAGGTAGAGCAACGCCCTTTTAAGGCGTGGGTCGAAAGTTCGAATCTTTCTGAGCTCACCATTTTGACAACTTAAACGCGTCCCCATCGTCTAGGGGTTAGGACACAAGCCTTTCACGCTTGCGGCCGGGGTTCAAATCCCCGTGGGGACGCCATCTTCAAATTT
>JAKPEO010000052.1 GCA_029551925.1 bacterium | reverse complement strand
TCCATTAGATTTAAGATAATACGCCAAATATGAACTATCTAATCCGCCGCTGATACCGAGCACACAATCATATTTGCAATGCGTCTTTTTTTTTTTAATTTGATTAATTAAATTTTTTAAAAGTTTTTCTTTTCCGCCTTTTAAATCACATTCATTTTTAAATGCATTCGTAATTTTAATATAATTTCGGCAGTGATTACAATAACCGTTCTCGTCAAATCTGATATTTTTATCAGAAGTATCCATTATGCAATAATTACAGATTTTATAATTTTGAGCGGTTTTTTGGACTGCCATCTTATTCTTATTTTTTAATTTTATAATGTTTTTAATTTAATATTTAATCTATTTATAAAAATTTAGATTTTGTATTTTCTCTGTAATTCATCTTTTTTTAAAATCAGATATTTTTCCAAATCTGATGTGTCTTTAAGTTTTTTGGCACTAAACATCACACCATAACATATTTTTTTTCGAATATTTTATTTTCGCTTTTTTTTTGCCGGCAAAAAAGATAGATATATAAGATTTAACTACAAATTTGTTTATTTTATTATTCGGTTTGTTAAATATTCGAATTTTATAAAATTTTTCGCTATCTAAACTAAAAGGCCATTCAATCTTATTATCAAATATCCACATATTTTAAATATTTTATAATTATCAATAAAAAAATCAAGGAAAAACGGAAAATATCACAGACATGGTATCCCCGTTAGGAAATATAGAATTGCTGATAATAAATTTAAAAAAAATATAAAGATAAAAAAAAAATAATGAAATGGAAGAAAAATAGAGAATAAATAAAAAATTTTTCAAAAATTTTATTAAATAATGATATGATAAAAAATAAATGTCAAATATATGATTACGTTTAAAAAAAGAAAAATAGAAAATTTTGAATTTTTAGAACATCCGCGCGTTTTGCGTTCATATTTTCCTTTTGGTTTGCAAAATTTACTGCCGCGTCAATTAAGAATAATCATCCATAAATTAATCAAATCCAAAAATAATAAAATATTTTTTAATGAAGCGGAAGCGACTGCGATTGAAAATAAATTGACAGAAAATAATAAAGATTCGAATCCTAACTTTTCAAATTTGATTTTCAATACACATGATATTGATTCTATCTATGGTTTTACAGCAATAGAAGATTTATTGAAACTTGAAAACGATTATAATATAAAATCTATATGGTTTGTTAATTATGCAGCTGTATGTAATCAAAAACAATCTTTGAAAATAATAGAAAAATTATTAAATGCTGGAGCTGAGATAGGATTGCACGATATTATCCATGATTTTAAAACGCCGTATTTGGATGAGATTAATATTCGTAAAAAATTAGATAGCGCTCGTAGTTTTTGCGAAAAATATAAAATTATTGCTTATCGTTCTGCCGGGTTATTTCGCACAAAAAAGATGTTTGAAATATTAAAAGATTATTTTAAGATTGATAGTAGTATTCCAGCGTTTTTAGTTTCGAATCGCGGCGCTTGTTATAGATTAAATCCATTTAAAATATCAGATATCTTGGAAATACCGGTTACAGCGCCAATGGATTCTGATTTAATCTTTGCAGATTTATCAGAACAAGAAATGCTTGATTGTCTGAAAAAATATTATATATTGATTGATAAATTTAACGGTTGTATCACACAGGTTACGTATACAGAACCACATTTTTTCGGCAATAAAAAATACTTTACAATTTATAAGAAAGTATTAGAATTATTGTTATCACATAAAAAAATTCGATTATTTAGAGAATTAATAACAAATTAGAAATATTAAAATTTAATTATGCAAAAAATAATATTAAAAGAACATCATAATTATGTTGCATTCTTTCTTACTTTTGCCTGTAATTTGAATTGTAATTATTGTATAAATAATCATTCTAATAATTTAAAAGTTAAACGTAATAAAATGTTGACTGCTAACGAATGGGCGCGTGCAGCAGAACGTTTGATTTTACGCGATGATTTGCCGCTTACTTTACAAGGCGGCGAACCAACTTTATATCGCGGTTTTTATGAATTTGTAAATAATATAAAAAATAATATAAAATTAGATTTATTGACTAATATGCAGTTTGATGAGCGCGAATTTGCTGAGAAAACGCCATTAAAATTATTCTTACGTGATGCTCCATATGCGCCGATTAGAGTTAGTTATCATCCCGCTCAAAATGATATAGCTGAAATTATAAAAAAAACCGAATATCTACAAGCACGCGGATTTAGAATTGGCATTTATGCTGTCTTACCGCCGGATGCTAAAAAAGCGGAAGAAATATTATTACTCCAAAAAGAATTGGTTGCCGCTGGTTTTGACTTTCGAATAAAAGAATTTTTAGGAGAATATAACGGCAAAATATATGGACAATTCAAATATCAAGATGCTGTAAGTAATAAGCCATTAAAAAATTGCGAATGTCGAACTACTGAACTTTTAGTGGCGCCAAACGGTCTAATTTATAGTTGTCATTCGCATTTATATGCTGCGCGCTATGAAATAGGACATATTCTTGACGAAAATTTTAACGCTGATTTGATTGATATTTTTCGTGAATGTAATTATTATGGCGATTGTAATCCTTGCGATGTTAAAATTAAAACTAATCGTTTCCAAATATTTGGTCATACTAGCGTAGAAATTAGAAATATTAAAGAAAAATAAGTATAAAAAAATGAAAGTTGCAATATTAGATTATGGTGTTGCTAATATTGGTTCGTTATTTAATATGCTAAAAAAAATTGGCGTCCAACCAGAAATAACAAATAATATTGCTATATTGAAAAATGCGGACGCTTTAATTTTACCTGGCGGCGGCGCTTTTGATAACTATAATGGACTGAGAAAAATACACAAAAAAATAATATAGGACTTTTCCATTTTTTAATAAAGAAAAATTGTGGAAATCTGGAAAACTTTTTTTTTAAGTTTTCCAGATTTCCATAATCCAAAGAGAACAAAAAAATGACTTGTTTCACATTCTTTTGTATAATTATAATCATTAGGTGTATATTTTTTTATTTTTATTATTAAACTGGGAAAAACAGTTTATAAAGAATAGGCATTTAATATTTGATATGGTAACGAGTAGTTGATTAATTTAGTTTTAAAAAAAGTTAAAGTCGCTTGATTTTTTTGTCTTGACTTTTCAGTCTACTATATATTAAATCGCTCTTTTAAATTTTTTCCGGCTTCATTTGTTATAAAAATTAAATCAGTTGTCATCTATTATCTCATTTTTGTCTTTTGCAATGTAAGTGATTATACAAAATATCAATACCACTTATTTTTATCTAATACTCGATATGAGACTGCTTCTAATATATGTTCTTCTTTTATATCTTCGCAATTATCTAAATCTGCGATTGTCCGACTTAATTTTACAATTTTATCGCGAGAGCGTATAGATAAATTATATTTTTCGATTATATTAGCGAGTAATTCATTTTGCGCTTCTGTCAGATTGCAAAATTTCAATAACTGCTTTTTCGTCATATTAGCATTGCAATAAATTCCGCTGTTTTTAAAGCGTTTATATTGCACAGCCCGCGCTTTTTTCACGCGTTCGCGTATATCTTTTGATGTCTCGCTGTTTCTTTTTGATTTTAATAATTCTTCTTTTTCTACCGGCAATTCCTCAATATGCATATCAATTCTATCAAGCAGCGGTCCTGATAATTTAGATAAATATTTTTCTATCGCATAGTGAGAGCACTTGCATTCTTTATCCGGATTATTAAGATTTCCACAAGGACAGGGATTCATCGTTGCCACTAAAATAAATTTTGAAGGATATGTATAAACCGCTTTTATTCTGCTGACCGTTACAATGCCGTCTTCTAACGGCTGGCGCAGCGTTTCTAATGCTGTGCGTTTAAATTCAGGAAACTCATCTAAAAATAGCACGCCGTTATGCGCCAAACTCACTTCTCCGGGCCTTGCATTTACGCCACCGCCAATTAATGTAACATTACTAACAGTATGATGCGGACTGCGAAACGGTCTTTTAAAAATCTGCATTTCATCAGTATTATACATCCCAGCCGCCGAATGAATCTTAGCTGTCTCAAACGCTTCTTCAAAAGACATTTCAGGCAAAATTGACGGCAGAGTTTTTGCCAACATTGTCTTTCCTGTGCCTGGCGGTCCTATCATTAAAATATTATGCCCGCCGGCTGCAGCGATTTCTAATCCGCGTTTTGCCGTATGCTGTCCAACCACCTCGCAAAAATCATAATCATATTTAAAATCTATATCTCGCGTAATATCACGCTCATAAATTTTCAACGGAATTTCACCGTTCAAAAATTGAACGCATTCAAACAGAGTGTTGACCGGTATTATCTTTATATCATTCACTATTGCCGCTTCGTTTCTATTGGAATATGGAATATACGCATATTCAAAACCATTTTCCTTTGCCGCTATTATCAACGGCAATACGCCTTCTACTCCTTTCACTTCTCCGGATAATTGTAATTCGCCGATAAAAAATATTTTTTCGATATTTGAATTTTTTATAATTCCATCTGAATTTAATATGGCGACAGCGCTAGCTAAATCTAATGATGCGCCTTCTTTTTTTATAGAAGCAGGTGATAAATTTAAAGTTATTTTCGCAGATGGAAATTTAAAATTACTATTATTTAAAGCTGTGCGGATTCGGTCTTTACTTTCTTTTACAGACGTATCTGCTAATCCGATTAAATTAAAATTAGGCATCCCCTTAGATACATCAGCTTCAATTGTTATTATTATTCCATTGATACCGTCAATTAATCCGCTGTATGTTTTTGTCAGCATTTTTATTAATATTTTAATAAGCCGATTTTTTTTATTGCTCTGATTAATGATTCCACTATTACTCCATCAAATTGCGTGCCAACATTTTTACGCAATTCCGCAAAGGTTTCGTCAAGCGATAACGGTTTTTTTCGATATTGTCGCGGCGTGGTCATCGCGTCAAACGCATCGCAAACGCATATTATTTTAGATAAAAAAGGTATTTCTTCACCTTTTAAACCAAAAGGATAACCCTTGCCATCTATACGCTCGTGATGCTTTAACGCTATATCTATCGCTTCTTTTAAAAAAATCAACGGCCCTAATATTTTTTTTATTATCAATGTATGCGTTTGCATTATTTTATATTCTTCTTCGGTTAATCTTTCCGGTTTTAATAATACGCTATCCTGCACGCCTATCTTGCCGACATCGTGAATAATAGAGGCAAACTCTAAAAGTTCTTTTTCTTTTTCAGTTAGTTTTTTATCTTCCGGCAGTTCGTATGCTGTCTCTATGCAATAATGCGAAACTCTAAATGAATGACCGCGAGTATATTCATCTTTTGATTCTAATGCGCCCATTATGCTAATAATTACTTCTATATATGTCCGTTTTGTATCTTGCAGTATTTTCTCGATTTTTTCGCGTAATTCTTGATTCTCGTGCTTTAATAATTCTATTAATTCTTTATCTTTATCTGTCATTATTCCTCTTCTTCTATTATTTCTTTTTCGTTTTTTTGCTCTATATTTTCAGAGCAGTATTTACTAATTTTTTCGTATTCTGCCTGCAATTTATCAATTTCATTTTTTAAATTATTTCTTAATGCTAATTTCAATTCATTAAGAAAATCTTTTATTGGTATAACAAACGCTTTTTTATCTTTGTTAATTTTATATTTTTGTTTGAAAGAATCATTCGCATCTTGTTCTCTCAAATAAACTTCTGAAAAATCCGGCGGATTGGATTCTATTCTGCCTAATAATGTTGTTTGTAAGCCTAATGCAGTATTCAATCTATTTCTTAAACCTTCATTGATAATTTCAGCTTTTAGCGAAACATCATTCAAATATTCCTCTCTAATCTTTAATAATTCTTCGACTTTTAAAATTTCTTCAAATGTATTTAACGCCATTTTTTATAAATCGCTCCTTATAAATTTTTATTCAATAATTTTTACAGATTTAATCACTACATTTTCTATCGGTTTATCATTTTGCGTTTTGACTTTGCTTATCTTTTCTACTACTTCATAGCCCTTGATAACTTCGCCAAATACCGTATGCTTGCCGTCCAGCCAATCGCAATCGCGCACTGTTATAAAAAATTGCGTGCTGTTAGTATTGGGACCAGCATTAGCAGAAGCTAATACGCCTTTTTTTACGCGTGTGCTCGGTCTGTCTGTTATATATTTATAACCCTGCCGCTCGTATAATTGCTTGACAGTTATATTTGCAGGCAATTGCTGTTTCGCTTGCTGCGGAATAAACGGCGCATTTTGAACAAGCAAAGTATTCAAGCCAAGAGCGTCGGCGTTTATTTCATCGGCAAATTGTTTAATAGAAAATTTTTTGTCAGTCGGCTTGATACGCGCGCGCGGATCGCCGACTTGTATCATAAAATTATCTATTACTCGATGAAAATATATGTCTTTATAAAATTCTTCCTTTGCTAATGTTATAAAATTTTCAACAGTTAACGGCGCTTGATTTTTTAATAATAAAACAGTTATATCGCCTAAATTAGTCTCTATTACCGCAACAGGATTTTTTGAAAATCTTTGAGCGTTATTGTCTATTGGCTGCTGATTGTCTTTTTGCGGTTTGTATTGTTCGTCTTTATCGTCTAATTTTAATTCACTAATATCTTTTTTGTTGATCTGATAAATTTCTTTGCTGTTAGTTCTAATAGTGATAATATCATTATTCACTATAATTTTGCCTGTCAATTTTTTTCCATCTTTCAATGTAATTTCGCCAGCGTTCAATAAACTCAATCCTATAATAAAAATTAAAATAATCAATAATCCAATTTTTTTTAACATTAATATTTCACACCTCACAAAAAATCATCTTCTTCGCTCTGCATCACGGATTTTTTCACGGATCGGCCGACGATCGCCAAATAACGAAGTTCGTTTATTTTCAGGATCCGGATCTAATTCTAATGCTAATTGCCATTCTGTTATCGCATCTTTAAAATTACCTAATCTATAATACGCATCGCCTAAATTATTATGAAATATCGCAAAAGTCGGCTCTATCTCTACCGCTTTTTTAAATGCCGTAACCGCTTCCTGAACATTATTCAAAGCCAATAATGCTAATCCCATATTATTATAAGCATTTGACGCATCAAATCTATTCGCTAGCACTCTGCGATAATGTGAAATTGCAGTTTTTAATAATTCCACGCTTTCATTTGCGCGATTAATTTCAATATAATATAAACCGCGATATAAACAAGTATTAGCAAACATAAAATTCGCCTGCGCCGGGTCATAGCCCAATTCTATCGCTTTACGAAAATCATAATAAGAACGCCAGCCATCTTCTGTCTCGCTGTAAAAATCCATCTGCGCATAATACGCGTTTCCGCGCCAGTAATAATATTCAGCGTTTGTTATTTCAAAAGAAATAGCGCGATTAAAATAATCTATCGCTTCTTGAAATTTATTTTCTCTCATCAAAATTCTGCCGATAAAATAATACGGCTTGGAATTACGCGGCTCTAATTTCAACGCTTGTTCAAAATGACGTTGTGCAAGTTGAATATTGCTCGGCTCAGATTCAAAATTTATCCGCCCTAATATAAGCTGCGCTTCAAAATCATCAGGTCTGCGTTTGCTGATAATCGTATATAATTTAGCGGCATTATTATAATCGCCAACTTGAAAATAGGCATTAGCCAAAAAAGTCATTACCTCATTCGCTTCTTCTTTTAAACTTAAGCATGGCTCTAATTCCTTTATCGCTTGTTTATAATCCTTTAACTTGAATAATGTTTTCCCTAAATAAAAACGATATTTAATATTATTCGGCTGCAGCGCTAATGCTTGTTTAAATGTCTCTAATGCTTCATTCAACCTATTCAAATAATAAAAATTCACGCCTCTTCTAAAATGTTCAGATGCTTCTTGATTACCATATACTTTTATCGACAATAATAAAATCAATAAAAATAATATTATCTTTTTTTTCATACACCATCGCCTGACTAAATTTTTTTAAATATACATTATATACATTTTTTTATTCTATTGTCAATTAGAAAAATTTAATTTTTTATTATCTATAATTTTTAAAATAATTCTCCTATTTTTTTGTATTCGTCCAACTTTCTAAAAAACAGCAGTGTTAATAATATCAAAGTAAAAATCACGCCTGAAACAATAATTATCAAATGCAATTTCATTCGCGGATAACGCTCTTTGAAACGCTCCCACTGCACTTTGAACGATGCCTTTTTTATCTTTTTTTTGCGAACTTTATTAATACCGTTTCTTTTTGAAGTTTCCATATCTTTTTAATGTTGAATTTTTATTTTTTTTACGATTCTATCTTGCAAAATATTATTGATATTATCTATTACTTCTTTCTGAACAAATAAAAAATCTTGACTCACGCTCGGATTATCCGACTGAACAATTAATGTCCCGCGCGAAAATTTCAATACCTTAATATTTTCGCAGAATGCCTTACCCACTATATTATACCATTCGGCAATTATCAAACTTTTAACATTGTCAGATTTCAAAAATTGTTTTTTTAAAAAATTTTTAGTCGCGACATTTAATTTTTTTATCGCCTTTGGCAAATCAGATTTTTCGGTCATCTGTTTTTCATCATAATATTGACTATACGAACAACTGTGATATTTTATATGACATATAAAACCAACGGTAATAGCTTCTTTTGACAAATTTATTTCCGGCAGATTTTCCGCACTTAGATCTTTCTTTTTATAATCCGAACAATTACAACATTCTTTTAAATCTTCGATTTTTTTATTTCTTTTCAGACAATAACGCGTTAAAATTTTATTCATTTTTTAATTAAAAATTTCTGGCGGTAACACGGAGTTTTGACTTTGTAAATTACGCACATTTCCATTATTCTTGATAATATTCTATCATACAGCGCTGTTTCTTCAATTTTTTCAAAATTAATATTGCTTGTTATTATCGTCATCTTCTTTGAATCATTTCTGCCGTCAATCAGCTCGTATAATTTTTCATTTTCCCATTCGGTGCTGCGCTGCGTGCCGAAATCGTCTATCACCAGCACATCGTAATCTATCAGTTTTTTTATGACATTTATTTCACTCTCATCTATATTAGAATATGTTTTTTTTAACATACCAAAATAATCTGACGACAACTTTAAAAATTTCGCGGCGATGCCGAAATTAAAAACTAATGTGTTAAGTATTATTGCCGCGGCAAGCGTTTTTCCGTTGCCTGTAAGTTCACTCCACAACAGCAATCCGCGCCTTTTACGAATATCTTCATAATTTACTAATGTCTGCTCTATTATCTCTAAAAATTCACTGATATTAGGTATTCCCTTTTTATCATTATCTATCATTTCAATATCTTCAATAAATTTCCATTGATAATTACGCGGTATATCCGCCTCTTTATAAATTTTATTTATTTTATTTATTCTAAACGCATAATTACGACAAATGCACTGACGATAGGCGTTTATATCTTTGTCATAATACATATAATTATCTTCACCAGAACATTTGCATTGTCTTTTTATGCAATCGCATAAATCTACTTTTTGCGCCGCGTTGTTCTTAACATATCCGCGGCCATCGCAATATTTGCATTTTTTTTGTTTTGCCGATGTCATCATCTTCTCGTAAAATAAAATTTAAAATAATATTCTTAATCTTGTCAAGGGCCAGTAAATTACTAACGGCTCGCCTTTTATTAAACTATACGGCACAAATCCCCAAAACCTTGAATCGCTGCTGTTATCGCGATTATCACCTAATGCAAAATAACAATCTTCCGGCATTTTATATTCTTTAATTTCCGCGCCGTCTATCATAATTTTGGTGATTTTAAATTCTGTTTTCTTGCCGCTATGTTTATTGTTTTCATCATATACGCACAATCTTCGTAATTCTATTGATTTTATCGGCTGCATCCCGAAAATAGTCTCGATATTTTCTTGTTTTTTGCTGTCGATAAAATATTCAAATTCATACTCGAATTTTATCTTTTTATATTCAAAATATTTTTCAAAACAAAATAATTCAAATATATTCAATTCTGAAAATTTTATAATATCGTTTTTTTTAGGAATTTTTATCGGACCAAAATAATCGCGCTCTAATAATACATCAGTTGATGTGTATATCGCTTCATTTAATTTTTCTTTCTCGCCGTTTATATAAACAATTTTATTGCGCATTTCAAAAGTGTCGCCCGGCATACCAATCGCGCGCTTAATAAAATCGCGAGGCCGATAATATTTTATAATATCCAATATCCCGCTCGGCTTGGTATTAATAAAAAGCGGCAATAATATTATTTTTTTATAATTGCTCGACGGCTCTGGATAATCAGCATCGTGCGGAAATTTGAAAATTATTATATCATTTCGTTTGACATCTGTTAACTTATAAATAAATCTATTGACTAAAATATGGTCGTCTATAAGCAGCGTCGCTTCCATAGACGAAGACGGAATATAAAATGCCTGTATTATCGTCTCTTTTATAATCAACGCTAAAATACCGGCGATTATTATTGTCTCTATCCAGTCGCGCAGCGCTGACTTTTCTTTTTTCGGCTTGCGCAGCCATCGCCAAAATTTCAAATAGATTGTTTCTTTTACAGGAATTGATGTATTCAATTTTGCAATCTCTCTTTTTTTTATTGCCTCTGATGTTTATACATATTCATCAACTTTTTGTTTATATCTTTGTTAAAACTATTCAATTCCGCCAATATCACAGATTCATCGTCAACCATTACTTTTCGATTTTTAATTACAAAATTTCCGTCTATTATCACATCTTTGACATCTCTGCCATTTATCGCATAAACTATATGAGAATGTATATCATACACAGGTTTTAATCTTATCTGCTGCAAATCAACAACTATAATATCAGCGCGTTTGCCTTTTTCTAATGACCCGATAATTTTATCTAAGCCCAATGCACGCGCGCCGTCTATCGTAGCCATCTTCACCATTTTACGCGCAGTAGGTTTAGTCGGATCAGTAGTCCAAACTTTCTGTAGTTTCGCGCCGCTGTCTATTTCTGAAAATAAATCTAAATCATTATTACTCGCGGCGCCGTCTGTTCCGATGCCTACTGTTATATTTTTTTCA
>JAKPEO010000048.1 GCA_029551925.1 bacterium | reverse complement strand
TTTTCTATTTCGCGAAAAAGAAGCAGACCAGCATCGCTTGTTATATCACCGCCTTTAAATTCAGCAATTATTTCCTGTTTTTTTAATCCTTTGAATCTAATAATTTCTGATTTCATTCGAATACTCCATTTGCTTGTTTTAATACTATTGCTCAAAATCTTTATTTTTTTATAAATTTTTATTCCGTTTTTTAAGGAATATTTTTTTCTAATTTTATTGCTGATTGTATTGATTTTATTAGTGTTTTATATGCCTTTTGTTTAATTATTATGAAATATGCGGGTTAAAGAGAGGTTAAAGAGCAATATCAGGAATATTGTAATACTTCATAATTTCATTTCTTATCATAGAATTTTTTTACATTTTCTCTGTAATCAGTATTTTATTCTTATTTATTCTCATAAAAAATCATAGATGTTTCTCTGCGCATTTGACAAATTTCTGGTTATTTATTTTTCAAATCATCTGTTTTTTCCGTTTTTTTTGCCTATTGCCGGCAATAGGCAAAAAAACATTGACTACAAATTTATAATGTTGTATATTTTGTTTAAATGATAATTGATTTTCCTATTAATAAAAAAGTATTTAGCGGTTGTTTAATAATTTTAGCGGCGATAGTTTTTTGTTTTAATTTCGAAAAATTAAGAATAGCAAGCAATAATTTTAAATTTGATAATGTAGAACAAAGCGCGGAAGATTTTTATGCGCAATATCAAGCCGCTAAAAATTACAAAGTGTTTTATAGACCATATCCGCCGACTACTTCGCTATTTTATTTGCCGTTCACTAAAATTTCATATCTAACAGCAGTAAAATATTTTCAGTTGTTAAATTTATTTTTTATAATAACACTGATTGGCTGCACAGCTTATTTATTAGATATAAAAACTAAGACGGAATTAATTTATTTAATTTGTTTTAGCGTATTATTTCAACCGTTATTTCTATCTTATTTTTTTGGACAAATAAATATTTTGATTGCGTTATTAATAACGATTTGTATAATGCTTGAAATTTCTAATATTTCAGCGCATAAAAAAGATTTATTGATTGCAATAATTTTATCTTGCGGAGCGCACTTGAAAATCTTTCCAGCATTTTTAATATTATTGTATTTTGTTTTCAAACGCTGGCGGTTAATTAGTTATTTTATTTTATCAAACATTATAATTTTATTGATAGGTATTTATTTTTTTTCAACTGAAATAATGGCATATTATTTTAAAACAGTTATTCCAGCCACTTCAAAAGCATGGGTTATTACAACTGTAAATAATCAATCTCTACTTGGATTGTTCACAAGATTATTTAGTTTTTCGTTAGAATTTGGCAAATCGAGTATTATCTATGCGCCGTGGCTTGTTAAACCGATATATTATATTTCTGTTATTTTTATTCTATCTATATTCTACAAAAAACTAAAAAAATATAATATCTTTCTATCAGGCGATAATAATAATAATAATACAAAACAAAATTGCTTGAATATATTTACATTTTCAATCATTACTGCTATTTTGATTTTTGGTCTTAATTGGACGCATACTTTTAATTTTATTTATTTTGCTGTTATGTTTCTTATATTTAAAATTATCAGAACGCAATATAAATCTAAAATTGAAATTATATTAATAGTCAGCGGATTTATTTTGTTAAATTTTAATATAGATTTTTCTAAATTTCAAATAAATGCTTTAAAACATTTTATTACTTTACCAAATTATTACGGCGCTTTTTTATTATTTATTTGCTATATTTTTTTTAATAATGATAACTACCAAAAACAAGTATAAAATAATTTTTTATTTATTTTTCGTAAAAGATGCAAAGTCGCAAATATTTAAAAATTATTAGAATAACGCTAAGAGAATATAAAGAAAAATAAAATTATAAAATTTATTTTTTTCTGGAATTTGATTTTTTTTATCGCGGCAAATCTTTAAGATGATATATATAATTTACCCCATAAATAAAATATATAAGCCCAGTCCCAAGCCAATTATAGGTCTGCGAAATTTAAATGATAATTGATTTTCCTATTAATTAATATTAAAAACTCCATTGCTGCTTTCAACAATTATTCTTCTTTATTTTTATTGTTCTTGAATATTTTTTCTCGAAGAAAATCAATAAAAAATAAATAAAGTAACCGAATACACCAAAATAAATAAAACAGGCCAGAAACAAAGCTTGGAAATCAAATTATTTTTATAATGAATAAAAGGAATATTTTCAAATAAAGAATAAACTACTATATTGATAGTAAAATAAAATAAGAAAAAATACATAATAAAATAAAAATACTCAAAATAAAATATCTTATCTATTTCGAGTGTTGTTCTGATATTTATATGTGATAATATCAAAACAAAAAACATACCTGCAAGCGTGCTGATTAATTTTGCAGGCGCCATACCTAAAAATTTTGCAGTATCAGTATCCTTTGTGATAAATAAAATTGATGAAAAAATCAAAATCATAATAACAAACAATGGAATAATACGCGCTATAAAAATATTAAAATAATTTCTGCGTATCTCAATATTAAAAGTTAAATTTTCATCTTTTAATGAGTTAACAAATTTAGGCAACCCAAAATTCGTTTTTGAAAGTTCAACTCTGTATTCAAAATATGTTTTATCAATTTCCCAATTTTTAAGTATCTGATTGTTTTTTATAAAAAAACAATAACTTGGCGTAAGAATTTTGTATGCGTCAAAATCCGGTATTAAAAAGAAATTATTATCTAAATCCAAATGTTTAATTATTATATGAATATTTTCTTGGTCAAGCGGATAGGTAATATATTTAAAATTTTGATTGATATCAGCAGTAAAACTCCAATGAATAATTTCATAATCATTCTCTTTTTTTACAGATATTTTTTTAAATTTGCCACCGTCAGTCGAATTTGAAACAATTAATTCTTTGCTTAAATTTTCTGTTTCATTTATTTTATATTTAAGCCAAATTTGACCGTAAACGCTAATTACAGACGCGCTTTTAAATGACATACTTTCTATATATATACCCATTGGCACATAAATTGGATAAACAAGCGATTTAGTTTCAAGATTATTAATATATCTTTTCAAATCTTTTCGCGTTAATACTTTAAAACTGTCTTGTTTTCGATGATTACTATACTTCAAAGAAACATACCATAAAAAAGAAATTGCAATAAGTATTAACAAAGCAGAAACAAAAGATAAAAAATAAAGTTTTTTTACTGAAGCAAATTCAATGTTTGAAAGAACCAGTAATATTCCCAAAAATAAAATCAATAAACAAGTAGCAAATTTAATATAATGCTGGCGATAAACATTAACATCAATTTCAATATCTTCTTGTAAAAATGTATTATTAACGCTCCAGCCGGTAGTTTCTACTGGCGCATATACTAACCAAGATTTTTTACCTGTAGTCAGACTAATATGGTCCAAAATTCCGCTTTCTTTTCTTATTATTGCTTTACTAATATATAATCGTTCGTCATCATTTTTTTCAGCCGCTATTTCCGCTATATTTTTTTGTTTTAACACATATTCTTGCTCTGGATGATATAAATACACGCCATTATAAGAAAGCAAGGAACTATAACCGCTCGGTCCAAGGTCTAATCTTTCCAATAATGATTTGATTATATTCAAAGATATTGCAGCAGCAAGCACACCGATTAGTTCTTGTTTGTCTTTATCCTTTTTAAAAATCGGAACGCCATAAATAGCTATCAATTCATTAGATGCTTTGCCGAAATACGGCTCGCTCCACATTCTGCCTTTTTTTTTTACATCGCGATACCACTGTCCTTCTGTCGCTGTTGTATAATCATACACCTTTTCGAGTTGAATAACACTAATTTTATTGTTCTTTCGCAAATAATAATTTGCAAATAACTTTTTATCTTTTTTATATTTATATGGTTCAAATGCTAAGCAAATGCCATACATATTTTCATTTTCAGACAGAATAGTAGTTAATTTATTTTCGATTTCCGAATAATTATTAGGCAAATTTTCATTCAGTGAATCCGCAACTTTATTTGCGACTGCTACTATTTTCTTTAATTCAATGTCTATCAGCAGCGCAGAATTTTTGGTTATATTAATTAATTCTGATTTTTTTTGTTTTTTGTTATAATCAATAAACTTATTGAATTTTATTTTGTTATAGACGATATAGCAAAAAATAATAATAACAAAAACTAAAATAAATTTTTTGTAGTGTTTTAATAGTTTTTTCATTTTAAATATTATCCCAAATATTTTAAAACTTCATTTTAATATTATTTTTATTTTAACTCAGTTGCGGCTTTAATATGTGAATAAAAAATAGTAATATCTTGCAGATAGAATTAGTTGCAAAAACATCGGTGCGTATTAAATAATACGTCGAATTTTTTTACAACTACTTATAGCCCAAAAGATTAACATTTTTCTCCGTAACATAAAGCCATAAATATAAAAACATCAGGTTGAATTATAATAGTATTTATTAAAAAAGACAAGTTTAAAAGTATATACATGTAATACCCAATCATTGGTGGTAATCTTTAACATTAACCTGTCATTTCGACGAGAAAAGCGAGGAGAAATCCTTTAAAGCAAGATTTCTAACTTCGTTCGAAATGACAAACATTCCATTTCCCCCTCGTAACTGAAAGATTACGTCTATAGTGGACTAAAAGTCAAGACAAAAAAAATCAAGCGACTTTTCCTTTTTTTAAAATTAAATTAATCACCACCTCGTTAGCATAATAAACTTGGTCTGGTCATAAATTAGCGATGACTGAATGTTTGTGATGTTCCTGTAAAGAATTATATTAAAAAAAAATACAAGCCATTAAATAAAGCAGACATAAATTCATAATTATAAAGATAAATATTTTCATATTTTAGCGTTCTAAAAAAACGCTCAACAAAAATATTATCAAGCGCTCTGCCAGTAGAATTCATTGAAATTTTAATATTTTTATCAATAAGGATTTTGCAAAAATTTTCAGAAGTAAATTGAGCCCTTTGATCTGTATTAAAAATTTCTGGCGCCCGATATTTCGCCAATGCTTCATTTAATGCGTCAATACAAAATTGAGCATCAAGCGAATTTGAAATTTTATAACTTAAAATTTTTCTGCTGAAAATATCCATAATAACAACTAAATAACAAAAGCCCTGACTTAATCTAATATATGTAATATCTGCTGCCCAAACTTGATTTGCTCTGATTATTTTCAGAGATAACAAGAGATAAAAGAGATAATGAAGAAAGAGATAATCAGAGATAATGTCTCAGAGATAATGTCAGGTTGCAACTTTCGCAACTTTTAAAGTTGTGAAAGTGGTGCTTGCCGTCGTAAATTTTTGATTGCTATTTTTATAAAATGCTTGTAAAATAGTGATTTGAAAATGCGGCTGCCAAGCAGTTTAAGGCATTTTTTGTAAATGATAAAATACTAAAAAAATGAAAAATATGTCAGAATTGAATCAGTGGAATCAGTGTAAAGATAAAAAAGATAATAATGTTATCGGTCGCTTGATTGCCGCTATTTTACTTTTTGGGATAATAGTTTTTATTATTTATCTAAAATGGCTGGAAGCAGATACAGGAGAATCCGTCAAGATTATTGAGCGTTTAACTAATGCAGAAACTATGATAACGCCGGAAAAAACAGTATTTATCAGCGGCAAAATTCAAATTGATAATGAAAATGTAAAATTATTACAAAATCCAATAACAAACGACAGTTGCGTTGGATTATATATTCATATAGGCGCGTATCGATATACAGAAAACAAAAAAGGCGCGATAACTCAACCAGTGGCTGACTATTATAAACTTCTACCATTTAAAATTATATCAGACATCGGCAAATTTGAAATTGATAATACTATTGAAACATTTTATTTTAATCCGCCTTATTCGTCAAATCTTGTATCTCAATCAAATTTACCGTCTTGGATTTCACAAATACCGCATACATTGCCAGTTAATAAACAAGATTTTAGTTATAGCATAATAGTTGACGCAATTCGAGCGGATGATATTATTTCGATTTTAGCGGTTGCTGCTGGCGGTAATAAATTAAAAGCCACTGAAAAAGGTTATTATTTTTTTTCAGGCGGCCGCGCGGAAGTTTTGAAAAAGTATTACGAAGATACCAAAGATTATTTTATGTATAGAAATATTTTCTATATTACTTTTTGCGTATATATTATTTTTACTATTTTTTCTGTTGTTTTAATAATTAAAAAGTTGTTAGCCAGCGCACAAATTGTCTAAGTTAGTAATTAATTGTATTGCTTTTTTAGCAATTTTTTGAAAGTTGCGAAAGTTGCAACCTGACGAAAAGATCTGACGAAAAGATCTTAACTCGGATATTTTCTCCTATTGACTTGCTTCATAAATATACGGGCTAAATATTTGCAGTTAAAAAAATAATTTTTAGATAATATTTTTTTGATAGCAGAAATTATTTTAAAAATTTGAAGATGGCGTCCCCACGGGGATTTGAACCCCGGCCGCAAGCGTGAAAGGCTTGTGTCCTAACCCCTAGACGATGGGGACGCGTTTAAATTGTCAAATGGTGAGCTCAGAAAGATTCGAACTTTCGACCCACGCCTTAAAAGGGCGTTGCTCTACCTGCTGAGCTATGAGCCCGATTACTAAAGTAAATGTGGCTTTTAATATACTGATAAAAAAAAAAAAGTCAATGATTTTTTGAATAAAAATATTATCTTATTATTTATCAAAAAATTATATATTGATAGATTTAAGTAAAGCGATAGCATTTTTATGGTTTACATCTAATTTTTCGGGTGTTTCAGCTATTGCAGATAGTTCTTTAAAAATAGCATTAGCCATAATCAATTTGAAGGTTTCAATTTTTAAATTTCCTTGATTTATATAAAAATGGCTGTCTCTTAAACTGCCACAATTTACTAATGTGTCATTGAAGTGAAAAAGTTTTATCATTGAAATATCAAAAAAATTAGAAGCTTCGCGTATAGTATCATTTAATTTTTCCACATCTGTAAAATCATAACCAGCAGCGTATAGATGCGCTGTATCAATACATAAACCGCATCGTTTTTTATTTTTTATTTTAT
>JAKPEO010000044.1 GCA_029551925.1 bacterium | reverse complement strand
CTCCCATTTGGAATATCCTTCATAAGTTCCAAACAATCTCCTAATAATATTTCTTTTTTGCCCTCGCTCATTTTAATAAAAATTTTGTTTTGTGTTTCAATTTAAGTTTCTACTGAATTTACCGTGCCAGCGTATAACAGCACCTATACGTCAGCCTCCTATCGTCAGCCGAACGCATAGCTGCATCACGTTATATGCTATTTTACCGACCACTCCGAAAGTTTAGACTTGACAATTAATTTCAGTTCATCAACTTTTGACAATGGACAGCGAAAAGAAACAGTAGTTGTATGTTCGCTGTATTTAGGTTTAGCACCCGCATTTTTGCGAGTGCCTCCCCTTGTTTCTTTTTTAGGCTGCTTTTCTTTCATCTACTGGCATTATTAATGTTGCTAAAGCTGCTTTTACAATCCAATCTTTTGCTTCATCTTCTGTTTTGAATGATTGGTAAATAGAGTTGATTTTTTCGTCTTTCAACATTTCGGTTGCTCTATTCATTACTGTTTGTATCATTTGTTCTTGTGTCATTTTGCTTTGTTTTAATTGTTAATTATTAATTATTACGCTACAAAGATACAATGCTTTTTTGAATTTGCAAACTTTTTTCAAAGAAATTTCAAAATATTTTTTTTAATTCGCTGAAAATCAAAGAGAAAAAACAGCAGCTGACACGGGTTTTGCGTCATTGGGGGCTTCTGTATTTCTATCAATCATTTGTTATTAAATTAAAGTTTGTACTGCTATTGAGCTTTAGTGTTGGAAATTCCCGACGGGCACAAAGCCCTTTACCGTTAATATTTTTTTTTAATTATTATTATACAATTATAACAATAATATTAATTATTTACTATTTATACAGTCAAATCACATTATCGGCATTAATAATATTGTTAAATTATAGTTGTTGTTGTTTTCGGCAATTAACGCCGCCCTGTTTGGCACGGAAAATGAAAAATTACATATATCTGAGTTTAAAATATCCAAAGCCGCTAATACGTTTTTATAATTAAATTTAATTATAAATTCGCTGCTATTAAATTCGCACGTCATTGTTTCGGCAGCCTCACGTTGAAAGTCAATATCCTGAGCGGTTAATTTTATTTCATTGTTCGACAGCTCAAGGGCAACGCCGAGCGAATTGCTGTTTGAAAAAATAGAAACCCTACGAAGTGCCGATTTTAGCGGTGCAATATCTATTGCCGCGAATTTGTCGTTATTTGTTGGAATAATAGATTTGTAGGGTGGAAATTTTGCGTCTATTAGACGGCAAATAAAAATAAAGCCTTCAAAGGTAAAAACGGCATTTTTTTCGTCAAACCCTAATGTTATTGTTTCGCCGCTATCGCTATCGGCTATTATTGCCCGCAAAATTGTAAGGGCGGCACTTGGTATTATTGCCTCGATATTTGACCCGATATTTGCCCCGATATTTGATGGGATGGTAAGTTCTATTAATTTTGTGGCATCGGTGGCGCAAAATATTAAATTATTATTTTCGCTTTTAACAAACACGCCCGTCAAGGCGGGGCGCAGCTCATCATTTGACGTTGCCCAAAGGGTTTTATTTATTACCGTTTTAAAGTCGGCAGCTTTCAAAACAATTAGGCTATCCGTTGTTATTTCGTCAATCGGCGGCGATGGGAAATTGTCGGACTCGGTGCAGGATAATTTTGCCGAACCATTTGCCCACGTTATTTTTAATATATCATTTTCTAATAATTCAACGGTTAGCTGTTGGTCGGGCAATTTTTGCAGCAAGTCGTTAAGTAGTTGGCTTGGGACGGCGGTGGCAAAGTTTGCGCTATTGGCAAAGGGTAATTCAATAGTTTTTTTGGCCGTAACATCCAAGCTGGTAGCGGTTATGGTTGCCGTGTTACTTTCTACTTCCAATAGTATGTCTGTAAAATAGCCTTTTGCCGCAATAGGGGCTAATGCTTTGACTGCGGCAGATAGTTGTTTTGAATTAATAACGATTGAGTACGGTTTAAATCCGAATGTGTATAGTATTTTTGACCTATTAGGCTTAAAAAGCATATTACATATTGTAGAAAATGAAAATGAGGCCATTTTATTTTATTGCTAAAAATAGTTGCACTAATTTTATATATTTATATTTAAACTGTTTTTCCGGAGTTTTCTTTTTCTAATTTGAGAGTTCTATCTACTACCATCCGGAAAAAATATTTGTTTTGCCCTCGTCTTTAATGGTTGCTTTACAGGCGGTTGGGTACATTCGTTTTAATCGTTTGTCTATATCTTGAACGGTAACTTTTCCGTCTTTATCTTCAT
Organism: bacterium; assembly: GCA_029551925.1. Classification (GTDB taxonomy): domain Bacteria; phylum JAGOBX01; class JAGOBX01; order JAGOBX01; family JAGOBX01; genus JAKPEO01. The sequence goes on along the minus strand of JAKPEO010000044.1, from coordinate 18,871 downwards.
CCAAACCCGCATTCATTTTGTATTGAATGGAGGGTTTGCTGTACAAGGCATAACAAGGCTCGGCATCTAAAGCATCCGGATATAAAATAGCTAAATACAAACTTGTAATATTATTATATTTTATATTGTACTGTTTTTTCACTTTGTTTAAATAAGCATACACATAATCAAGTTGGTCTAAGTGGTTCATATTTTGCAATTGGTCAACGGTGATATCGTATTGTTTTGCCGTTTGGGGCATGAATTGTATTAAACCCGTAGCGCCACTTCCTTTAAAATTGCGCGCCGAGGCATTAAACCCACTTTCAGAGTGCATGACGGCCATTAACCACTCGGGAGGAACAGCTAATTTTTTGGCAATTTTCCGGACTTTTTGCTCAAATGCAATGGTATCAGTTAGGTAAGTGGCGGCTTGCTTCAACAAATATAAACTTTTGGTGTGATTGGCAGCTAAATTGCCAGTATCTATGGAGCTACGGCTAAATAGAAGCCAAGTAAAACAATTTGTAAAAACAATAAAAAGCCCTATTACTATTACTTTAACAGGTTTTGCAGATAAAAAAAGACTTAAATTTTGAGGCCAGCGGGTTAATTTAATTTTTTTCGGGTAGATGGATGAATTTTGCATAATAAAATAAGTACATTTGTTTGATTTGATTTAATTCATTATAAATATAGGTTTATTTATCGTAAATATACAACAATTTTACAAAAAAATGTATTATTTTGTTAAATATTTTTAAGTATAATTTATTAAGTATATATTTGCAAAATTAAAATTATTTATTATATGCACGAAATTGAAAACATCCCGACAAAGGTTTTAAGTGTTACAACTGCGGTTGCCCCCGAAGATGCCCCGCAAAAAATAGCGGTTGAAATTGTCGCTATTGGCGGCGGGCAATATTTTGGCGAACTTAACGGTGAAATTTACCCCTTAAACGTGCCCGTATTAAAAAATAAAATACAAATTTATTTAGATGCGTACAAAAAACAAGGTTTTACTAATATTCACTTTGTTGAATTTGACCCGCCAGCCACCCCGACCGATGGCGGAGGCAAAAAACAAAAAGGTGCGAAATCGGATATTACGAAAACAGCGTCGCAAAAGAAAAAAGTGATTGAAAGTAAGACGGCAATTTACACAATTACCGACAAGGCAAATAGCGGCAAGTGTAAAACGTGCTAAACGAATATATATAATAAAAGCAATCATTAAAACACAAAACAATACATTAAAAATATTATGACTAAAGTAGTAGAATTTTTTAAATCATTAGGCATCAGCGAAGAGAGCCTAAAAGACCTAACCACGTTCGACCCCTTAGCGGGCGACAATGCAACTATCATTTTAAACGCTTTTGCCAAAAACCCGCAAATATCTCACACGCACACATCGGCGGCAAATTTTGGCAATACGAAAAAAGTAAATGCTAAATTAACGCAGTTGTTGGAAACGATAGGCAACGCCGATTTGCTGCAAAAATCAGCAGCGGCAAAAACGATAGATGAAAATTTGTCGCTATTTGACGAGGCATTTCAGTATCAAAAAAATACGGCAACGGCAACAAGCGGCGACTTTGAGAAGCAAAAAAACGAAGCTATTGCGGCGGCAACCTTGCAGTCAAAGCGGCAAATTTCCGATTTCCAAAAAGAGATTGAGAGCTTAAAGGGAAAATACCATAACGCGATATTTTCAAGCAAAATAACGCCGATTGTTGAAAAATACCTAAACGCCGCGCTTGATGGCGACCCACAAAAAGCCATTGAACAAAAGGCAAAGCGGGCAGGTGTAATCTTAAAAGAAATAAGCGATGCCGTAAATACTACGATTGACGACAAAGAAAATGTGCTATTTTTAGACAAGGCAACAAACGGAATTGCCATGAATGGCATAACCCCGTTTAATATTGATGAGTTTGTTAAGGAGAAAGCCCTAAGTTACGGGTGGCACAATTTGCACCAACAGGCACAACAAGGAGCGGGGTATTACCCACCGCCAAACGCATCGGCAACCCAGTCGGGCGATATTTCAGAGTTTTTTAAGCCCAAAAATTTCAACTATTAAAATAAACAATATTGTTAAACAAATAAATAAATTAAAAAAAATATGTCATTTATTTTAAGTCCGGCAAGCTGCTACCCTTTGGTAAAGTTAGCTATTGCCAACTATCGGGCGGGGCAGGGCTTTAGCAATGGCACTTTGCGCTATTTGCTATCGAACAATTCCAACCCGTATTTTTCAGCGGTATTGCCCGACAAGGCGGTGCTACAAAGCGGGTATCGAAGCCTTGAATTCCGGTACAACAAGGCACTCTGTGAGTCGCCAAATTTCGACCATTGTGCCGATACCGATGCCTACCAGTCTATTGCCAACTTAAACGCCTTTAGTTACAAATTAGCCCCTATTAGTCAGGGCGGCGACCTCAAGCGGGTAGGCACGAAGCCTATTGGCATTAAGGAACACGAAATGAAAGCGTGGTGTGCTGCCAATGGTGGCATTCCGGGCTTTTTGGCAGTAGCCAAAGATACGATGCAGCAACAACTAAAGGATTTATATCGTTATTTAGACAAAGATTTACTGCAAAGCCTTTTAAACCATAGCGGTACAGTACCGGGCAATGTCGCCCAAGTTATGCCGATAACATACGGCGGCAGCGGGCAAATTACAGGGTTTAACCCGGCGTGGAATTACGATATTAAAAACGGATTAGCACAAATGGGCTTTAACGATAATTTGGCCTATATTGGTGGGACGTACTTAGACATGGCAAAAAAAGCCGCTGGCGGCACTATTGCGCCTAATGCAAACGGGCTTTTTATGCCGATTGGCGGCGTTGGCTTTGAAAATGCGTATTTTGATACGGCATTAGACGAAATTTATAATGACCCGAATACTGCTAAAATATTAGCTGTAACGCCGGGCTTACACAAATTAGTATTGTGGTCTGAAAGCCTTACGGGTTGGGCGCATGATGTTGAATTGGCAAAAGAGGCGTTATCGAGCGAGGCAGCATTTAGGGCGTTTTACGCAAGTTCGACTGCATCTAACCAATTGATTCGCATCCCGTACTATGACCCCGAATATCAAATTGTTTGGGACTTAGTCGTTAAGGCGGCAAATAACGAGTGTGCCGGGTTTGAGTATATGATGTATTTGGAGTTACATTATTTGCTTGTTTCGCCGCCATTTAGCGATGTATTTTGCGGCGTTGGCACTTATACGGGTGCATTTGTTCTTGACGCTTGCCCGCCACCTATCCCCGCAGCCTGCCCAACAAGAACAGTACCCGATTTGGATTGCCTTTGCTTTGATATGCCGGCAGTAGCTAATTGTAGTAGCATTTTGCCCGGCACTCAAGTACAGTTTAACTTTACGGGTGGCAGCCCCGCCGCACCGCATAGTTTTATCGGCACTTATACGGGGGCAAGCACTTTGACAATTACCAACAAGGCAACGATGGCAATATTTTTGCAGTCGTTATGGCAAGGTAGCGGCTACGGGCAGCTAATTTACAAGGTTGCAACGGAACAGTTTAAAATATGTAACTATACGATAACGACGGATATTACTATTGATATACCAAGTTGCGGCGTTGCCGACCTCGTTTTAGATTTAGTTGCCTGCGATGGCGAAACCTTAGAACGGTCGTTTAATTTTGAACAAAGCGGCGAGCCATTGGCACAAGCACCAGAGGCTAAAGCTATTGCCGAGCCTAAATTGCCAAAAGGCACAAAAAGTAATCGTCCAAATATTACGTTTGAAGTTTAAATAAAAACTTTGTATCTTTGTACCGTTTAAACAAGTAATTGATTTTTTCATAAGTTCCCATGATGAATTGTTTTGAGCGCATTATAGGCATTAACAATCCTTGTGATACGAATACGGCGAGTGTTAGCGGCTTATTTGTATCCGATGCGCTCAACTTTTCATGGCAAACGGCGGATAAATTACTAAATAACGGCATAGATGTTAATAGTAATATTAATGCCGTTTTGCGAAAAACATACAGCAAAGTTGATGGCGATATTTCGGCGGCCTTAAATGCCAACGGGTGGAACTTAGGGGGCAATATTGTTGGTGATGCGTGGTCTGGCGTTTTACAAAGCGGCGCAATTACGCCAGCTATTGCGGCAAATACGTTTGTCGGTATTGTATTTAACCAAAAAACATATAGTCAATTAAATATAATTGTCGTTGAAGAGCTGCGTATTTATCTAACCGCCCCGGCGGCAACGGTAACGCTAAAGGTAGTTGATGCTGGGGTAGAAAAAACATATACATTAAGCGGGTCATTTATTGCGGGCGAAAATGTTATAAATTGTTTAGATACGTTTGGTGCAAATTTAAAACTACAAGCCAAGCCAAGCCAAAAGGGTAAATTATTAATTGATAGTAATTTGCCTTTGGCTAACGTCCTTAACTGCTGTAATTGTTCGGGTAGTGCTACCAACGGTCGCCCGCGTTGTACGTGTGCTAATATTGGCAGTTGGAATGGAACGAATGAAACAGGCACGCAGGGCTTTGGTATTGTCGCCAAATATCGCTGTGAATGTAGTACGGATGCCCTACTTTGTGAATGGGCGAAATCAAATAAGGCTTTTGCTCATGTAATATTGGCGGCGTTTAATTTGTTATGGCTTCAGGAGCAATCGGCAAATCCACCACTAAACTATATAAATGCTGTTAAACCAACGGATAAGATGTTATCGGATGCCAATAATGATTATTTAAACAAATATAATAATTTTATATCTGGGTCTAAGGCGTTGCTAAAAACAATAGACCCTAAGTGTTTAACCTGTAAGGGGATAAAATATTATAATAGTTAATTTGTATTATTTACCAATATGACCATTTTAGAATTTATAAACGGGTTAAACGATATAAAAGCCGAAAGGGTCTTGGATAGTATTTTGTTACCGGCGGCAAATAGGGTTATATCACAATTTAAGCGGCGAATATTTAACGATGGCGAGGCGGCAAGTGGCGCAAAGATAGGAAATTATAGCACGAAGCCAGCGGGGTTTTCACGGCGGCAATTTGTTAAAAAAAGTACATTTATCGGGGGTTCGGATGGTGGCGATACGATGCAATTTAAGGGGGGGTACAAAGAATTTAGGCAGTTGCAGGGGCGGCAAACAGCGTTTGTAGATTTGCGGTTATCGGGCAGCCTTGAAAATTCAATCCAATTAGTAAAAGATGGCGAAAATGCTATTTTAATAGCAATAACAAACGAGGCCGAAGCAAAAAAGGCAAGGGAAAATGAAAAGCGGTTTAGTAAGGTTATTTTTTCTTTGTCTGAAAGTGAAAAAAAAACATTCAGCGAAGCACTTTTATCGGGTGCTGAAAAAGTTATAAAGAGGGCGTTAAGGTAGTTTTTTTATGGCAAATTATTACGAAATATTAGAAAATATTGCTACCTGTATAATTGGCAAAGTCCCCTATATTAGGCACGCCGAGCCGTTTATGCAGCAATGGCATCGTGGGCTAATTGGTTACAATATCGGAGGGGCTTATATAGATAGCCGATTTGATATTACAAAAGTTCCTTATTTTTGGATTGAAGAAACGGCGGCGGCGGCAAAGGTTCGTAAAGGTAACGTTAAGCTGACAAATTGCGGCAATAGCTATACAATTAGCAAAGAGTTGCGTATGGTGGCAATGGTTACAAAGGGCGTAAATATTTATAATTTAGAGAATTGTTTAATAGGTGCGTTAAGTCGCTGCGCTTGTTGCGGCGTGGATATTGTTATTACGGCATCAAATACAAATAGTTACGATATTTTAAACAAGGGTCTGGCGGGGGTTGCCGATGCTGAATTTATAGACAAGGCAGCAAAGAATTTTGAATATATAAATTTAATTTCTATTGACTTTACATTAACATATAATATTCCTATGATTTCAGAAAATTGTATATGTGAGGTGTGCGAAGATTGCGATTAATATTAAAATAAAAAACTTATGAATATAAACAATGTGTTTTGTTGTAGCGAGTATGAAAATTTATGCTTAACGGCTAAAAATTGCGCCGATACGATAAATTTGGGCATAATTGCGCCAGCCGATGGCGAGTATCGAATTTATACGATGTTAGGCGGGGCGTTACCGGCTGAGCAAACATTAGACCTTTTGGCGGCTGATGCCCTTGAAATTACCAACCCTTATCGGGGGCGTGTGGGTACGGTCATTGTGGCAATTTTTGACCCGATGGGCAATAATTTAGGGTGTTATACGTTTGACCTTGCCAAAATTACAACGGTCGAGCCGGCGGCAGAACCTGTTACGCCACCCTTTGAAGTCGAGGCTGTAACGGAGGTCGCCGAGCCGTATTGCGCCGTACTAGATGAATTTAATTGCTGTTTAGATGCAAACGAATGTACTAATTTAACAAGTGTATTAAATTGCAATACGTGTGAATAGCGACTGCACCAAAAAGCCAAAGCCCAAAATAACAAGCCCTGAACCAAAAAAGCCACCACCACCACCAAAAAAATAGGAGTTAAGGAATGATTGAATTTTTACAAATAATAATAATAATAATATTTTTAGCGGCAAAAAATGCCGTACTTTCAACCCTATTTATCAAGGCGACGAGGGGCGGCGGGCTGCTTGGCTCATATCAAAAATTTGCCGAGTGGCTACTATCAAAAGGATATTATAAGGCAGAAACAGCGTTAAACGGCTGCCTAACTTGTTTTCCCTTTTGGCTAAATGTTTTATTTGGCATTGTAGATTTAATTATATTATACTTTGTATATATTACAAATTGTAGTTTATTTATTAAATTATTATATATTTTTTTTACCCCTCAATTAATTGTATTTTTGGGGGCATTATTTAGTTTTATTTTAATACAAAAAAAAATAATAGATATAGATGGCTGAATTAATATTAAACCTACCCTTGACGCAGTGTAATAATTCTGTTTCATGTGCCGGGACACCAGAAATAACTATAGACGGCGCACCTTATTCGCTGGTTGATGCTTTAAATAAATTATTAATACGGTTGCAAACCGAAATGGATTGCGAGCGAATTTGTGATACCGAAATTACGGCGGCGATTACGGCATTTACAGCAGCAACGGTTACGATGGAGTACCCGGCGGCGGTTGGCGTTGGGGGCGATATAACGTTTGGCGGCGCAAAAATAGGCAGCTATTTGGCGGGCGATACGATTGCACAAATAGCCGCTAAAGTTCAAGCGATATTGACCGCACTGGGCTTGGCTGGCACGGCGACAGGTTCGGGCAGCAACGTAACGGTAACAGGCGGGTCGCTTAATTTAGAAGAGTTACAATTAACGACGAGGGGCACAACCTTGTCCAATAGTTACGGCTCGGTAAGTGGCACAACCGACGCCGCGACTAATAGTGGCTATTATTTGCACTATACCATAAATGCCGTTCCGGTAATAGGTGATGGCGGCTGCCAACTTTGGACGGGGGCGGAAACATCGGAAACATTTGCGGGGCAATTTATAACAAATGGCAAGCCCTTAGCAATTTCAGTATTTACAGATGTTGCTTGTTTAGGCGCGGTCGAGGCGACCGACACAAAAACAATACCGTCGCCAGACGTACAAATTAATGCTATTGGCCATACGATTAATTTGTCGAATAGCGTTGGGTTGAGCGATTGCGCCGGCAGCGGCACGATTGCGGTTGAAATTAAATACTTAAACCCGGCGGGCAGTACGGGCACGGAAATTTATAATATGACCGCCGCACAAATAGCGGCGACAAACGTTACGCCGATTGTCCCTAACTACGTTGGCATGGGCGTTAATCCGGGTTCAGGTATTGCCGCCTCCGTTAAAATGACTAATTGCGCGGGGCTGCCAAGTGCATTTAGGGAGGTTGGATTAATAGCATTTTTATAGTATTAAATTTATTATTGTTATTACGATGTGTATTAATATTATTATATGTTTGAATATATTAAGCGGAATGAGCCTATCATTTGGGGGGTATTTTTGCCGCCGATATTTGCCAAAATTATCGGGGTGGCAATTTTGGTTGGGTACGATAAATGGGCTGAACAAATTGCGTTGGAAACAAATAAATTTAAGTCAATAGGCTTTTTTGTTAATTTAATAATTGTTTGGTGCTTTGCATATTTGTTAAATTTTAAACATCCAAAAGTAATGAAATATCATAAAAATAACATTGCGGTAATGGCCTTTATTGCCTTTGCCTGTACATTTGCCGTTCCGTTGGTATATAATTTAGCACGAGCTTTGCCGTCCAAGTTGCTATCTATTGAGCCAGCGGCGGCGGCAAGTTCGGGCGGGTTTTTTGCCCCCGTAAATTGTAAGGTTGAAACAACAACCTTAAACGACTATACGGCGAACACCCCGTTTTGGCAGTTCTATTATGCGATGACACAGGGGTATAATAAGGACTTATATAAATATGCCGTATATATTAATTGTAGTGATTGCGAGCAAAAAATAAATGAGGCGTGCAAGGCTATGTATTTGGTTAATGATATAAAAACACCGCCCGTTTACTTTTCGGAAAGTAATCGGGTGGCGTTTATTTTTAAAGAAAAAGAGCAGGCGGTTGATGCTTATAATAAATTAGTCAAATACGACAATTATCATATATCACAATTAATATACATGCAATAAAAACAACACCCCTACTCCCATATCTTTTTGGCTTTGCCCCTGCGATTAATTTCGCGGGGGTTTTTCACATTTTGGGCATTACCAATATTTTTTCTCTACAATTACCAATTTGTCATCTTCAGAAACTGAAGCATTGGGGGCAAAAAGTTCTATTTCCTTAATTTCCCGCTTTGCCGAGACTTTTTCGGCCAAGGGGGCATAAATTTTTGTCAAAAATGGGTTATAATCGGCAATAATTTCTTTGGCCATCGGAGCGTTTAGTTCTTTTACTTCGTTGCCAGTAACGTCGAGGTATGTGGCGTTTGGAGCGTCTATAATGGCAATACCACTATGGCGGCAAATTAATGATTTTACTTGCGGCGCAAATAAAACTTTCATGCCAACATTATAGCTAAGTTCTAATGTTTCACATTTGCTGGCATATAGTTCTTTGATTAAACAAAGGGAAGTTGTTATTTTTTTTGCATCGGGTGCAAAAATTTCCGTTATATTGGCAACAGACACAGATATTTCGAGGGCATTTGTTGATAATATACCAACAGGGCGGGGTGAAACATTTAGGCCAAGTTTTCCGTCGGGGCTAACGGGGTAATATGTTTCTTTGCCGTTAAATACAGTTTTGGCGTAATAGTTTGGTTGCATTTTGTTTGATTTTTATTTTGTTATTAATTTTGTTTGTTTGGTACTGCAAAGATACGATGAGTTTTTACAATTTCCAAATTTTTTAACACTTTTTTTTAATTATTTTTATATTTTTATTATCGTAACATATTAGAGCCTAAAAACCAACTAATTAAAAAAAATATTCTAAAAATAAAAAAAATAGTTGTACTTTTGTTGAGGGAAGATGTAGTTTGCTGTTGGGCATTATTAGGCGATGTTTCGTTTTCTGGGCGGGCATCGCCTTTTTTTATTTGGTTTAGTTGCCAAAAAAACCGCCGCCACCGCAATATCATAACAAGTGTTGGCGAATAAACGCCGCCACAGGCACACAGGCGCAACGTGTTAAACAATTTTTAAAAAGTAGTATAAATATACCACTAAAAAAATAATTAATTACAGGGCTTTTAAATGCGTTTTACGGTGTATTAAAATATTTATTAATACGGCTGGGCAGTAGAAACAGGTTTTTATTAAATTTACCAAAAAAATGGCAAAAGTTGGTACAAATAAAAAGCAATTTATATTTGTTAAAAAAAAAAATTTCGGGAACCCTGGGATACTCTTTATATTTTTTTTTTGTTAAAATAGATATTATTTAAAAGAAGTATGAAGTAATAAATAGTATTTAACCAATAGTGTTATTTACTTTTTTTTTTTTTATTTTATTCTTTTAAAATAGATTATACTATTAATAAATAATACTATTAATAAATAATACTATTAATTAAATATACTGTAAGGAAATTGCTCAAATTTTAAAAGTTAAATAATGTTAAATAATGTTAAATAATAGATAATAGATAGGGCGGGCGGCGAAAATCCACAAAATCAGGCAGTTATAAATAACATTAAAATAAATATATTAAATGGGCGCAAAAATTAAAAAAACTATTGTATCTTTGTAAAAAAATAAAAATATGCGACAACCGGGTCAAAAATTTAACTTTAAGCGGCGACTTGAGAAAGCACTTCAAAAAGCCCTTTTAAACGACTGCACGATGACAGTCTGGGGGCAGCCAACGGGCAAGGATAACGCCGATACTGGTGAAGTTGAGGTATTAGTAAAAGTTACCAATTTAGACAATTTAATAAGTGTTTGGGTTAAAAATTCATTGGATAGCGCACAGTTTGCCAACGTTGTCGCGCGGGTAATGGATAGCTTAATTCGGGCTGATAATGCCGAAAAATTAACAATACCATTAGGCGATGCGATGGCAAGAACTCCCTATACGATTTATATCGCGGGGGCAAATATCGAGGAGGCTAAATTATTAGATATGTAAAAAAAAATAAAACAAAAAGCCAATGGATATAAAAATATTAAATATTTGGGACATTCAAGACGAATACAAAGACGTTTTAATATGTAGTCAAGCGGAGGTTGATTTATTGGCTAAAAATATTGCCGAAATAGGGTTAATACAGCCCGTTGTTATTGCCCCAGATAATAGGCTAATTTGCGGGCGCAAGCGGCTGTCTGCATTAAAAACACTGGGCATAAATACCGTGTCGTGCGTTGTGAATTATGGCAATTATGATGCCGTTTTATATAGTGAAAATGCCGTAAGGTTTGAAGCGAATTTATATAATGAGGCGGTCTTTTTAAATAAACTTTTGTCTAAATATAATAATATACAGGCGTTGGCCGATGCGCTTGGCATTAGCTATTACCTTTGTAGGCTAAAGGTTAATTTAATTAATTTATGCGAAAGTTTTGCTAAAGTATGCAATAAAAATTATATTCATTATTTGGACGAAATTTGTAAATATCCGAAAGACATACAAGAAATAATTTATATTGATTTTTGGGATGGTGATAAAATCAATAATGTTAATAATATATATGAGTTTGCCACGATATTAGAAAAAAAATACACACGAAGCCTTGATTTTTCAAACTGTGGATTTGCGGCAAAGGAGCAAATTGCGGGGTTTGAGGCGTGTTATTTTTGTCCTTTTAATTCAAAAAATATAATGGGTCGTAAGGGCGGTATTTGTTTTAACCCGCAATGTTATACGGCAAAAAAAGAATATATAATTGCTGAAAAATTACAACAGTTTATCGCTAATAATAGTGATGGCATTGTATTTTGCGGGGCAAATAACCCCCTGTATCTAAAGGAAATTAACGGTCGGCGGGTACAGTTTAACGGGTCGGGGCTGTACGATTTTTCAACTGAAAACCTACCTAATTATTTGCCTTGTTTAATATTGGACACCCCGGCGGGGGCGGCAATTCAAAAATATTGCAAGCTATCAATTAACCAGCAGCAGCAGGAATTTGAAGCGGCGGCGGCGGGCAATTCAGGCAATAATAATAGTATAGATTTAAAAAAAATAGAAAGTGTTTTGGCGATTTTGGAGGCGGCGAGGGGGGAAAAAGTTACCCTACCAAATATGGCTGAAATTTCAGAAATAAGGGTAAAGGAAAATGCAGCGGCGGCGGCGGTTGCGGGGCAATTAATAACAATACAGGTAAGGGCAGATTTATCCATAAAAGATATTATATTATATTTTATTTATTCGATGTTTAACGTATTTGATTTATTGGCATTTATTGACGAGCGCAAATTGAACCCCCCGGCGGTTGCCATTATTTCGGGGATGCCGATGGCTGAATTTAAGGAGGCATTGCGGGCAGCACGGCAGGGGCGGACGTTTGACGAAATACATTTAACGGAGGGCGATATATGGGAAAGTATTTTAAATTATTTGAGGGGCAAGGAAATTTATAATTTAGTTCGATTTGCTATTAAATTTATTGACAAATATCATAAAAAACACACACATATAACTAATTTATTATTAAAAAACATAACAAATGAAAAAGAAAGATAACAAATATGTAACGGTCAGGGCAAAATTTGCCATTCCTGAACAATTATCGGCAAAGAAGCTGCTTAGTACAATTTTAGGCTTGGATAGTTGTAAGGAACAATTTGCCGACCACATTTTAGGGGTTGAAAATATATCATTTACAAAGCATATATCGGGCGGGTTTTATCGGTATTGTATTTCGGATGATATTTATTTAGCATATAAATTAATTTATAAAGACACGATAAATGGCGAGGCAAAAAAGGGGCGGTCGTTAAGCGCATGCCTTACAACGTTTGTCGAGGGGGTAGAATTTGGCATATTATTAAACAATTATATAAAACAATTATTAAATGATGGCAAGGCGGCATGAAATTTTAATAACGAATTACGAACAAAACAACCTTTTTTATAATTTATAAAATTACAATATCATGGGAAAATATTATACGATGAAAAAGTTAATTGAGCTTAGTGGCATCTATGGCGGGCGTGTTCGTTTGCCGCAAAAAAAAGTTTTACAGCCTATAATCATTAGGGCGGAGGCAATCAATAATTATGGTATAACTGCTGGTGTAAATTACCTTTTAATACAAAGCGGCGGCGACCTTTATAATAAGCTACAAAGGGCTGCTGCTGCTGCCGTACCATCGGGCGGCAAACATGCAAAGGGGGACGTAAAGAGGTTTATTATTTCGGCACAATTTGATTTGTTGCGTTATAGCGGCAAGCACCTAACTTTTGCCGAGCTTTCCGAAATATACGGTACAAATAGTTATAATATTAGGTATTTTTTAACGACTCATTATGATTTATTACAGTTTGATACCGAGTATTTAGACAAATATAATAATTTTTGTGATACTTTAGAGAAGCTATAAATGACTTATTATTAGTGGCTTATAAGTTACGATAATAAAAATATAAAAATAATTAAAAAAAAGTGTTAAAAAATTTGGAAATTGTAAAAGCCCGCCGTATCTTTGCAGTATCAAACAAACAAAATTAATAACCAAAAAACCAAAAACAAAAAGCCATGTTAATTCAGGATATTAACAATTTAGCCCTTGCGGAGGCAAACGAGGCATACATGGAGGCGGTTGATTTCGATAAAAATTATATATCGCTGCCGATGCCCAACAAAATTCGCCGTATGCCGTACGGCAATATTCGTAAATATTTCACAAAAAACGGAAATAAGCCGTACCTATTTAACGGCTTAACTGAGGTCTGTAAAATTTTAACCCCGTTAAATTATGATAGTTATGCTTTGGACGCGTGGAAAAAAGAGCAAGGCGCGGCGGGCGATGTAGTTATGTACGAGGCTGCTTTGTTGGGAACTTATATGCACGTATTTTGCGGGCAAATTGCCAAAGCGTATATGGCCGGCAAAACATTAATGGTTAGCAATTCGGAGGCGGCAACTTTTGAGCAATACCTATTGGGCAGGGGTGTTCGCCCGTTTAAAATTAGTGAGTTTTGGCGTCGGGTATTAAAGGGGGCGCAGTCGTTTAACAATTTTTTGGTAAGGCACGATGTTAAAATTTTAGCCATTGAGTACCCTGTTTTTTCTTTGGACAAAATGATAGCCACCCCGTTAGATATAATTTGCGAGGCAACTATTGACGGCGTTCGTCGTGTTTGTAATTTTAATATAAAATTTAGGGAAACGGCAGCGGCCTACGAAAGTGATGCCCTACAAATATGTAGCGAAATGTATCTTTATAACGCATATATCGAAGCATTTAAAATTGATGCGCCAAAAATTGAGCGCACTTTTATCTTAGTGCCAAAGAGCCACCCAACGGCGAGGGTTGAATGTTTTATTAAGGAATTTACCAATATTTATACGGAGCAGGATTTTGACGATGATATTTTATTTTTAAAACAAAAGCCTAAATTTAAAGGCATATTTGCACCCGATTTGACGGCGCAAACTACTAAGGTTGAAAATTTACAGTTAGGGGCAACGGTTGAGGCGACGGCTGGTCAAACTATTGCCGATTTCATCCTATCGTTTAAAGATTAACAATTTACAAAATTTATTCATTTCTTAATTTATTCATTTCTTAATTATTATTTTATTTTATTATGCAAACAAACAATTTTCCAACGCCAAAGCAGTCGTTTAACCGCCCCGAATTTTATTATTTAGAGTTTAAAACAAATAAAACCGCTCCGCAATACCATCAGCATATGAGGGTTGAAGATGGCGGCTTTTGGTTTGACAAAAAAAACGATGCTGGCAAGTATGAAAAAGTAAAGGTTAAAAATCCAGATTTTGTTTTTTTAAATGCTTTTTTTCAAATTCGCGGCACGCAGTTCGATAATTCCAAAAAGCCTGTAAATCGTCTGTATTCTAATTTTGTAAAATCAATAAAAGATGATATTTTTAAAGTGTATATAAACGGAAACGAGGCGTATGCTGACAAATACGAACAAATAAAAAATACGTTAAAAGTCAATTATGGCGGCACATACATTAGCGTTGTTTTGTTTTGTTTAGAGGCAACCACGCGGCAATTATTTGCACTAAAAATGAACGCCGCTATTTCAAACGTTTGTGAAATTGCCTTTTTTACCCGCTCAAATTGTGCTTTTAATATTTTAGATATTATAGAAAAATACGATGAGAATGTTTTTTTTATGTTTAGTTTTAACGGTCTTGCTAAATTTGCTAAGGATTTACAAATAAAAAAAGGCATATTTGTCCCGCATGACGGTCGCGGCGATTGCTATATTTTGCCAAAAAATATAGACGTTGAGCCAGTCCCGATGGATGATGATTTTTATTTATATTGCAAAGATTTGCGCGAACAAATTACAACGTGGGTCGCTGGGCAGCAGGAATATATCCATAGCAAAAAGAATATTGTTTTGCCAGTTGCTGCTCCCAACCCGATTACGCCACAACCACAACCACAACAGCCAAAGCAGGCATCGGGTGGCTTCCCAAAAACGATAAAAGAGATTGAAAGGGAAGATGATGGCTATGATGATTTGCCCTTTTAAAAGGTTGTTTTATTTATTTTGTTTGCCCCCTTTCGGTAACGATGGGGGCTTTTTTAAAAAAAAATTATTATCTTTACATAATCAAAAAATAATTGCCACAATGAACAAAGTTTTAATTTGTCTTTTTTTTATATTTGTTTCTATTTATGCCGACGCGCAAATTTCAATTAAACAGTATTATAATTTGGGCGTAATTTACGCCGACATGGGCGACACGGCTAATATACAATTTAGTACGATGTTTCGTGAGCTTGCCCAAAAAGATGTAAAAATTAACGGCGTTGTTGCGTGTGAATGTATAAATTACACATATTCAAAATATCCAACAAGTATCGGGTTTTTAGATTTTAGGTTTAAGAAGCCTATCGGCAATTTTTACCATGCAATAGACGTTTTATTTGATAGCGGCGAAATTATAACCTTGACCGTATTAGGAACGGTTAAGCCAGTACCACAAATTTACATTGACAGATGAGTAAGAGCTTGCACGGGTGTATTGCCGAAATTTGCGGCAAAGATATTGAAAATATCGAGCAAAAAGCGGCAATTAGTAAGGTCGCTGGCTGGGCGAATAGGTTTGTCGGCGGCACAAGCAAAAAGGGGCTTTATTTGTTTGGTCAAAGTTTTTTCGGAAAAACAACGTGCCTTACGGCATTAAAGATGGCAAGTTTGTTTTTCGCCAATATGCGGATAATAGAATGTAATACGCTGTACTACGAAGTACAGGCAAAGGGGAGGAGTATTGACGATGTATTAAATTACGATTTTATCGCCTTTGACGATTTTGGTGCTGAACCCTTGACGCTATTTGGGCAGCCATTTATGCAAAGTATCATTTTGAGCCATTATAGTAAAAAAAAGCCATTTATTATAACGAGCAATTTGCCGCCTTTTGAGGTGGACGGCAAAAATTTGATAGTTGAAAATTATGGCAATAGGGTATTTAACCGACTTGTTACCGATTGCGACTTTGTACGTTTTGGCGAGGCGGGCGAGGTCAAAACAATAATCCCTACTATATTATAAAAAAACAAAAACAACCAACCATCCAAAGCAATCCAATGATTATCGTTTACGACCTTTATTTCGCCGTTGAGTTAGGCAGTGTATTTGCGGCTATTGTTATGCAGCAAATTGAGGCGGCGGCGGCGTTTGGCATGGTTGAAATTTCGGCAGCAAATATTGAAGAAAAAACGGGCATTAAAAAAGTAGATGTATTGGCGGCGGCCAAATTATTAGAGGTTCGGGGGTTTGTAAGTATTTTAAAAAATGGAAATATTGCAAAAAAACAAATAACAAAAAAGACGAGGGCGGCGGCGGATAAAAACCCCGACGAGTTTTTCGAGTTTAGAACGTTGTGGATTTTTGAACATAATGAGCAATTTGTTCAGCAGTCGGGGGGTGGTAAATTGCCGCAATACATGGCCAAAGACAATGTAGCGTTAAGGACTATTTATTCCAAATTTGTCGAAATGTTTGCTGGCAAAGATATTAATTTAATTGTTAAAGTTAAGTCGTTTTTGGATAAAACTAAAAACATAAGTACAAAGGCTGGCGGAGGCAATTTGTCGCCAAGTAACGTGCTTTGCAACTTTGAGCGGATAATTGCCGAAATGCACCATGGCAGTAGTGCGGCAGTTGGCAAGCCAACAATAAATAATAAAATACCAATATATTAATTTATTAGGTATTATTTTTAACTAAAAATTAAAAACGATGATTAAGTATGTTTTTAAAAAGATTATTAAATTTATATTTTTTATTTCGGTAATATTAACAACAACGGCAGCAAAAACCGACAATAAGGGGGTTAGGGTTGTGGTTGAAAAAAAACGGGGCGCATTTTCGGACTTTGCCGATATTTTATTTTTGCACAAAAAAAATAATGGCAGGATGAGCAGGGAAGCTATTTCCGATGCGATAAAGAGGGTAATAATGATAGAAACGGGCGGCGATATTAGAAAAAAGAACCCTTATACGGGTGCTGGCGGGGCAATACAAATTTTGCCCAAAATGGCAAGGCGGTTAGGGCTTGCAAAAAATCACCATTTGCAGCCGTTGAGCGAACAGGTTGGCAATGCCGCCAAATATTACGTGGAGCAGCTAAATTATTTTGACTTTCCAGCGACCCCTGCCGACTTTTATTTATTGTGTTTTTACCCCTCCGCCGTAAACAAGGGCTTTGGGTATAAGGTCGGGGGGTCAAAGGTCGCGGCACAAAATAAGATATTAGACCTTAACAAAGACGGGCAAATACTAAAGGGTGAAATAGTTAAATATTTTAATTCGTTCAAATAAATAATATTAGTTCGTGAAGCCATTTAAGATAAGTAGTATTTCGGATATGTTTCCCCCAGAGGAGTTTTATGCGGCGGTAAGCAAAATTTATAAGGATAATATTGGCAAAAAAATTACCGTTGAAATTTATTTAACTGAGCAAAAAAGCAGCAACCGACAGCGGGCTTATTATTTCGGTGTTATTTTACCAATTATAGCGCAGGCATTTAGCGAATTTGCGGGGGTTCTTATTAGTGAAGGCGATGCTGATACGTATTTGCGCCTAAAATTTCATAGTTCGGAATTTGCCGATTTTGAAACTGGCGAAATTACAAAAATTCCTAAATCGTTAAGCAGTGATAGCTGCGGGGGAAAAGAGTTCTATTTGTATGTGCAAAATGTTATTAATTTTTGTGATGACAATGAAATTGTTTTGCCGCCGCCGCCTGATAAAGATTAGTTGTTTATAAATTACAATAAAAAAAATATAAAAGTAGTTAAAAAAAAGTGTTAAAAAATTTGGAAATTGTAAAAGCCCGCCGTATCTTTGCAGTACCAAACAAACAAAATTAATAACAAAATAAAAATCAAACAAAATGACAACTATTAAAAACACAACAGGGAGCAAAGCAGTAAACATCACTAAAGATGCGACTGGCAACGTAAGAGCAATGTATGTTCAAATTTACAACGGGGAGCAACAATTATTAGAAGCTAAAACTTTTGCTACTACAAAAAATGCTGAAAAATGGGCAAACAAAATACTAAGCTAACGGTCGAGGGCTTTGTGTCAGGCTGCGAATGGTTGGACTGTGTAAAGGGCAGCTTTTGCCAAACCGATGTTTATAGTATAAGTAGTTTAACTAACAATAAACAAATAGATACGATGAAAGAGTTATTAACTATTGCCGACGCGAAATTCGGCGTTTACAAAAAAAAGGCCTTTGCTGAAATTTTAGGCATAACGAACGACAGGTTTTTAAAAATTTGTTCGGGCGACGAGCAGCCCTCGACAAACGACCTTACTAAAATTAGCGAGTGTTTAGGGGTTGCTTTTTATATCAAGGGCAGCGAAATTAGGGTGGTTTTGGATGCGGCCGACGTGGGTCGCAATTACTTATTTAGCTTGAACTAAAAAATTAAAACAGAAAAACAAAAAGAAAAAAGCGATGGCAGAATTATTTGAATTTGAACTGAAAAAAAACAATGAACCAATAGAAACAACAAACATTAATTCTATTCGTGTTTATGTTTCTGACGAACAAAAAGAATTGATGGTTTCCCCCTTGTAGAAATGTTTATTGTTTTTAAAAGTGCGTTGGCTTTTTCTTTTTGTTTTTCCTTCACGTGGTGGAGAACAACCAATTATAATGTAGCTTCGACACCAATAATTTGAGATGGCTAAAATTTTAAACATATCGCAAATTTTAGTCTACTATGACTTTCCTGAAATATTCCTTGCAA
>JAKPEO010000026.1 GCA_029551925.1 bacterium | reverse complement strand
GCAATAATGACAAATTCATCATTGAACACAACAACGGTATTAACAGATATAAATAGTAATTGGAGCGGGACCGTGCAGTTAACTGCCATAGGCGATAGCGTGTGGGTGGTATTAACAGATACATTCGGCAGGACTGCGTATGATACAATAGTAGTAAATTATTATTTAGCGCCCCAGATAAAAATCATTTCGCCATTGACTAATCACGAGACAAGTTCGCAAATTATTACAATCAGCGGCACAACATTATACACGCAGACAGGCAATACAGTAGTAATAATGACAAATTCGAGCGTAAACACAACAGCGATATTGACGAGTATAAATGGCAGTTGGAGCGGGACAGCGCAATTGACAGGCATAGGCGATAGTGTCTGGGTGATATTAACAGACACATTCGGCAGGACTGCGTATGATACAATAGTAGTAAATTATTATCCATCGCCGCAGATAAAAATAACATATCCATCGCCGAATTACGATACGCTGACACAAATAATAACAATCAGCGGCACGACATTATATACTCAAGCAGGCAATACAATAGCAATAATGACAAATTCATCATTGAATACGACAGCGATATTGACAAGTATAAATGGCGCTTGGAGCGGGACAGCGCAATTAACTGCTATTGCTGACAGCGTGTGGGTGATATTAACAGACACATTCGGCAGGGCTGCTTACGATACAATAGTAGTAAATTATTATTTAGCGCCGCAGATAAAAATCAATTCTCCATTGACTAATCACGAGACAAGTTCTCAAATTATCACAATCAGCGGGACAACATTATACACGCAGACAGGCAATACAGTAGTAATAATGACAAATTCGAGTATAAATACAACAGCGATATTGACAAGTATAAATGGCTCTTGGAGCGGGACAGCGCAATTAACTGGCTATGGCGACAGCGTGTGGGTGGTATTAACAGACACATTCGGCAGGACTGCTTACGATACAATAGTAGTAAATTATTATCCAATGCCGCAAATAAAAATAACATACCCATCAACGAATCACGATACATTGACGCAAATTATCACAATCAGCGGCACTACATTATATACTCAAGCAGGCAATACAATAGCAATAATGACAAATTCATCATTAAATACAACCACAATATTAACAATAATGAATGGCGCTTGGAGCGGAACTGCGCAATTGACAGGCATAGCCGATAGCGTGTGGGCGATATTGACAGATACATTTGGCAGGACTGCGTATGATACGATAATAGTAAATTATTTAGATACGCCTGTATTGAATATATTTACGCCGACAGATACTACTTATTATGATTCACCGTATTATTTGATTGCTAATAATCAAATAATTGGCGGTATTATTAAAAATGTTTCTTATAATGATTCGATGTTTTTTATTTTGAATAATCAATACATAGATACAATTCCAACTAACGCTTTAACTTCGACTGATTCGCAATGGCATAAAAATATAACTCCGCTGAATGATAGATACAATACCTGCGTTGTAATTTTAAAAGACCAATTTAATCGCATTCAATCTGAAACGATTTATTTATATGTTATGCCTGTGCCGCAAGTTTTTATAACTTATCCATTAAAATCTTATAATGGCTATAATTACGATACTTCGAGTAATTTTGTTTTGCTGTCAGGCACAGCAATTAATCTTACCGCTTCTGATAGCATAGGTATTTATCTGCGAAATTCGATATTTGCCGATAGCGTAGCGATGACTAATTATGATACATTGACGGCAACCGCTAACTGGTCTGGCATCTGTCCACTTGAATATTTTGGCGAAACTATATATGTCTGGGCAATAGATAAATGGCAGCGTTCGGCTTTTGATACAATTACGATAAATCAATTCGATACTCCTGTTATTACAATTACTATTCCTACAACTGATACAAGATATATCACAATAAATACATCTATCACAATAGCAGGCACATTTTCAGAACTTGATTATTATGATTCGATTGTTCTCTGGGCTGACACTTTGCAGACAGGTGTATTCGTTAAACTTGCTGATTCTTATATAATTTCGCCGCCGAGCGGTTTCTGGCAATTTTCTAATATTGCTTTAAATGCGCAGTATAACACATTTGTAGTTGAAACTAAAAATCAGTTTTTCGATACGCAATATGATACGATAGCAATAAGACAATTGCCGCCGCCTGATATTGCTATTACTTTTCCAACTAATAATTATGATACAAAATCAGAAATTATAACAATTATAGGCACTACGATAAATACAAGCGTCGGCGATACTGTCTTGCTGTATGTTGATAGTGGCGTCGGTTTGATATTGGTAAATGATACAATTTTGGTTGCTGATGACGGCAGCTGGGCTGACACTGTTTTTGTTAATATTGTTAATTGTTCAGTTGTTGCCGTTATCAACACAGCACAGGGCTTGCAAGACAGTTATTCGATAACAATCAATCAATTTGATTTACCGCAGATTTTTATTACAAACTATGGAGACACTTTATATACAAAAGATACAATAACTATTTTATCTGGCATTACAAATAATATTGATATTGGCGATACTATTTATATTCGCAATGATTCGAACGGCATAATAAATACAATAATTATTTCAGACACATTAGCAATGTCTGCTGTTTGGAGCGGCACTGTAAGCGTTACAGAATTTGGCGCGCGCGTGTCAGTTATATTTCAAAATCAATGGAATGATACTGCCTACGATACTATAACAATATGGTATTTTGACGAGCCGTCAATAAAAATCACTTATCCTGCTAATAATATAGACACATCAGTTCAAAATATAGTAGTAAGCGGAACAACATATTATACAGCGGACGGCGGATTAGATGAAGTATTTGTTTATGTTAACGGCGTATTAAATAACAGCGTAAAAATATTAGATTTTAATGGAAACTGGTCAACTAACATAACATTGAATAATATCGGCGAAAGCGTTGTAGCGAAATTAGTTGACCAATTCGGCAGAATAAAATACGATACAATAACAATAAATTATTATCCGCCGCCGGAAGTTGAAATTACCGCGCCGATAGATAATTATGATACTTTAAATACTATAATTACAATTAGCGGCACAACGCTATATACTCGTTCAGGCGATACGATTGAAATTTATACTAACGGCGTATTTAATTCGCGCTATATTATTCAATCAGCAAATGATAATTTCAGCGGCACTGCGCAATTAACAGGTATCGGCGACAGTATAGTAGTAAAACTCACAGATCAATTCGGACGCAATGATTACGATACTATAATTGTAAATTATTTTGGCGCGCCGTCGATTTATATTACTGCTCCGCGTAATGCGCCGGATACTGGCGTTTATCAAATTACATTGAGCGGCACTGTTAATAATAGCCAGAAAAATGACAGTGTTGTTATTTTTGTTAATCAAATTTTTCAAGATACTATTTTAGTCGCTGCGTTAAACGGAACATTTATCGGCTATGCTACTATCGCTACGCCTGCTGATACTTATACCGCTAATACTGTTGTTGTGAAACTTATAGACCAATTTGGCCGCACTGCGTATGATACAATTAATATTAATTTTTATTTACCGCAGATTGATATTATCAATCCTGCGCAAGATACATATACTTATAATCCTACGCGTAATATCACGATTACTTATAATTACGCGCAAATAGGCGATACTATTGCTTTGTATAATAATGATGCGTTATTTCAGCAGATTATTGTTACTAATAATAGCGGACAATTAACAAGCACGAATTTTATATTAAATTCAGGTAATAATATAATCAAAGCGGCAATCACGAGCAAAATAACGCTTGGCACGCGCATAGATAGCGTGATTATTGAATTACGATTGCCTGAAATTTGTATTACTTTCCCAGACGATGATATTGACACAAGTTCGGCTAATATTTTAATTGCCGGCACAACATTAAATTCTAATGTCGGCGATACAATTAAAATTTATGTTAATTCTCTAACGGCAGAGCAAAAGACTGTTAATCTCTTGCAAATAAACGGCGATTGGCAAACAACAATTAATATTGACACAAATCACGGCATAATAAATTCTATAATTGCAGAAATAAAAACAATATACGGATTTACTGATACTGATATTATCTATGTTCGTAAAATAGATAAACCATCAATAATTTTTCAAACTATACCTAATAATAATGTTGTAGATACTACCAGCAATCAAATACTTATAAGCGCCGAAGTGCAGAATAATATTGGAGGTAATACTGTTTATATTTACAATTCCAATAATCAACTCATTTACGAATATTTCGTGAATATAAATGAAACTAATTTTCAATACAATTTAGTTATAGATACCTCTAATTTTTCAAATACAGATGTTACTTTCTGTTCTTATACAATTGTAATAGTTAATCATATTGGCGATGTTGTTACTAATATTGTTAGCGCGAATATATATCCGGATTCGTGGACTGTATATCAGCCGATTACTCAAAATAATCCTGTAATTACTCTATTAAATTATAATGTTAATGCTCCGCTTGTTATTCCAGTCTCGCGTTATGTCAAACCGTATAGATTTATTTTTCCAGTATATAATCCGAAATATACCAATTATCCAGATACCTATGAATTTATGGTATCGCTTATAGATAAATATTCGGATACCGGCGTTACAATGATAATCTATCCTGATGTTAAATTGAATTTTGATACAGAAGCGATTAAAAATCTGAATAAAAAAGAATTTTATAATTTTGCTTTTAATATTAAAGATTTTGTGCTGCGCGATAAAGAGAATAAAGATATTGGCTCAAAAATAGAAATATATTCGCCTGTTATTTATTGTACTTATACTCTTACGCCAAAAGCATATTCTGATATTAATATTAATAACTTGCGTTTCTTTACTTCGGTGAATTCTAATAATGATACGCTTGTTATTGTTGATACTTATTCTATTAATCCGAGCGCGCATTATATTACAGCAGAATTAAGGCATTTTTCAATTAAAGCGGTTTTGCCTATTGGCGGTTTGCAATTTATACCTAATGATTTATCGCAGACTATAATTTATCCTAATCCGTATCAGCCGTATGACAATGACCCCTCAACGGGTATTCCTTATAATGGTTCACCAGGTAGCGGCGTGTATTTTAGAGCAATAAAAGAAAATACTGTAATAAAAGTTTTTGATATTCGCGGAAAATTGGTATTTAACACAGTATCGCCAGCAGCGCAAGGATATTATCATTGGAATGCGCGTAATAATAAAAATGAAGAATTAGCGTCTGGCGTGTATCTTGCGGTATTAGAATCAGGAAGCGAACAAAAAGTTATTAAATTTGTGATTATACGGTGATGGATTAGTTAAATGCAAAAAATAAAAATTATTGTAAGCATTTTATTTTTGGTTATTTTTCTAAACCAACATATTTTGGCTGGCGCAGGCGCAAATATCGGGCAATTTCTAAATCTTGAAATTGGAGCGCGCGAAACTGCAATGGCTGGCGCAGTATCTGCTGTTACTAATGATATCAATGCTTTATTCTTTAATCCCGCCGGATTAGCAGATGTCAATAGAAAAGAGTTGACATTTATGTATAATAATTATTTCTTTGATTTATCGCAGCATTATCTGGCTTATGCTACAAGTATGAAAAACGACCCGATTAGATTGGGCTTTTATATTAATTATTTTGATTACGGTAAATATGATAAAATACGAATTAATCAAAGCGATTTAGAACCGCTGTTCGACGGACAGCGGTCGGCTAATTCTTTTGCGTTTACAACTGGTATTGCTAAAAAAGCAAGTTCGAATATTAATTTCGGCGCGGCATTGAAAACTGTCAGATTTGATTTTGGCGATATTGCCAGACAATCATATCTGCTCGATTTAGGCGCGCAATATAAGGGCTATTATAAATATTTTAATTTCAGTGCTGTATTATTAAATATTGGTAAAGGCATAAAATTCTATAAAATAGAAGAAAAATTTCCGATGACTATAAAATTAGGCGCTGCGTATAATTTAGAAAATTTCTTTATTTTATCTACTGATATTTCAAAAATCAGAAAAGAAAATATTGAATTTGCGCTCGGTGCTGAACTTAGACCGATAGATATTTTTGCAATACGCGCGGGCTATGATAATGTTGCTGATGACGGTAGCGGCTGGTCGTTTGGCGCAGGCGTATCAATAAATGACTGGTCTGTTAATTTTGCATATAAACCGTTTGATATTTTAGGCAATGTCACTAAATTTGATGTTCATTATAAATTCGGCAGACAATTGCCGATTGATACATTTGAAAAAAAAGAGACGGCTATTCAGCCGATTGAGAAAAAAGAAAAAATGGCTATTACTCAACAAATACCGCAGTCTGCTGCTGTGTCAATTCCTGAAATTTTGAATTTTATTTATGTTTTTGATAATAATGTTTCACTTATTTTCGCCGATAATACATTAATCGGAATGTTATTGAATAATAAACTTTATACAAAAATTCTTGATATGTATTTCACGCCTTATTATAAAGTTTCTACGCCCTATGATAATCTTATTGTTGGTTATGCTTTTTATAAACTTAATAGATTTGAAGATGCATATCGCTTTATTTATAATTCCTTCAAAGATTACGGTAATAATATCAATGTCCAAATTTTGTATATGGACGCATTGCTAAAAGCCGAAAATTATGAATATTTAAAGCATTTTATTAATTTTCAATTGCATAATAAATTTGCTGTTAATTATTATCCGATATATTATTATTATCTTGCTAAATGTTATTTAAAAACTGATTTATTAGAATTTGGTAGATTATTAGACAGCATAAAATCATATTATCCGGAATTAGTGCAATTATTAAAGTTTGAATATAATTATTAAAATATTGATTTTTTTAGATGAAAAAAGTATAATTTATTTATTATTTTTTTGTTATAGGCGGTTGAATATATATGAGTAAACCAAGAGTAATGCTTGTTGACGATTCTCCGATGATTTTATTTGAATTGCGGACTATATTAAAAAAATTAGATATAGAAATCGTTGGCGAGGCAAATGACGGTGATACGGCATTAGAAAAATTTAAAGAACTTTTGCCTGATATTGTTACGCTTGATATAGTTATGCCCGGTGAATTGTCAGGCGTAGATTTATTAAAAAAGATTCTCACTATTAAGCCAAATACCAAAGTATTAATGGTTACTGCGCTCGGCAGCGATATTACTGTTTTGGAATGTATGAAGGCAGGAGCCGTTGGCTTCATTGAAAAGCCGTTTGTTAGAGAGACTATCCTGGAAAATTTTAGAAAAATTATAGGATGACGACTAATACCGCTTCTGATGACTTACAATTATTGATTAATCAATTAGATAAAAATAAAATGCCACAGCATATTGCTATTATTATGGACGGCAATGGTAGATGGGCGCAAAAGCATCACAAACCGCGATTTTTTGGACATAATGAAGGTATAAAAACAGTTCGAAGAATCTGCGAAATTTGCGGAGATTTAAAAGAAATAAAATTTCTCACGCTTTATGCTTTCTCTACGGAAAATTGGAGGCGGCCGTCAAAAGAAATTAAAGTTTTGATGCATTTATTATATAGTTTTTTACAAAATGAAATTGATGAAATGAACGCGAATAATATCAAATTGTCTACTATTGGCAGAATATCTGAATTCCCGGAATTTATCCAAAAAAATATACAAAGAGCAAAGGACGCCACTAAAAATAATACTGGTTTTACTTTGAATTTAGCGCTAAATTACAGCGGCCGCGCTGAACTTACTGACGCGATAAATGCAATGCTTAAATCTGGAATAACGCAGTGCAATGAAAATTTAATTAACGATTATTTATATACCGCTGGTATGCCTGAACCGGATTTACTTATTCGTACGAGCGGCGAATTGCGGATAAGTAATTTTTTGCTCTGGCAACTCGCTTATACGGAAATTTGGGTGACTGATATTCTCTGGCCTGAATTTACAAAAGCGGATTTTGTTCGCGCTATTTTGGATTATCAAAAACGCGATAGACGCTTTGGAGGTGTGAAAAATTAAATGTTACAAAGAATTATAGTGGCGCTTATTCTTATTCCTATTGTAATAAAAATTATTTTTAGTGGCGGCTGGTGGTATCGCGGGTTTGTATCTTTTGCGCTCGCTACTGGATTATTTGAATTTATCTATTCTCATAAAAAACGCATAGGAATTATAAATAAACTTTTAGCTATTATCGCATTGTTAATTTTAGTTAATATTGATTTAGATTATTCCGCTAATATCACTCTATTTGCCGCGATGATTTTAATAATTATCACGGCTAATTTTTTATTATTACCGCCAACTGATTTCTATGATAAAATCAAAATAATAATTTTTGCGATTGTATATTTAAGTGTATTGGGTTTGCATTTTAATTTATTAAGATTTAAACCATTCGGAAATTTAGAATCTGAAAAAATTGTGCTGTTTGTTTTAGCGTTTAGCTGGGTCTGTGATAGTGGTGCGTATTTTGTCGGAAAATCAATAGGCAAACGAAAATTAGCACCTGTATTAAGTCCAAATAAAACTATTGAGGGGTTAATTGGCGGCACTATATTTTCTATTATTTTCGCTGTTTTATATAAGTATTTTTATTTTCAAAAAATAGGATATTTAGATATCGTTTTACTTGCAATTTTTTTGAGCGCTATTTGTCCGCTCGGCGATTTATGCGCTTCTGCTATTAAACGTGCAACTAATATCAAAAATTATAGTCAATTATTACCTGGACACGGCGGAATTATTGACAGACTCGATAGTTTGCTTTATACAGTAACTTTTACTGTATTTTATTTTAATATTAAATCATTTTTGTTTAATCAATTTTAAATGAAAAAAATTGCGATTTTAGGCGCTACTGGTTCTATTGGTGTAAATGCTTTAAATGTTGTCAGAATATTTAAAAACAAATTTAAAATTGTCGCGCTGTCTGGCTATAATAATCTAAAATTATTGGACGAACAAATTGCTGAATTTCATCCGGAATGCGTAGCGGTAGCATCGCAAACTGCGGCTAATAACTTAAAAAAAAAATATCCAAATATAAATTTTTTTTATAATAAAGACGCATTAGTAAAACTGGCTAAATATGCTGATTATGATATTTTGATTGTGTCTGTTGTCGGTGCCATCGGATTATTACCTGTTATTGAAGGAATAAAAAAATCTAAAAGAGTGGCTATTGCCAATAAAGAACCATTAGTAATTGCAGGTAAATTTATAATGGAACTCGCTAAAAAATGTAATTCTGAAATTCTGCCGATTGATTCTGAACACAGCGCTATTTTTCAATGTCTAAAAAATGAACCTAAAAAAACTGTGAATAATATTTTATTAACAGCGTCTGGCGGTCCTTTTTTTAATTCTGATATTGATTTTAAAGTTGTCAAACCAGCAGACGCATTAGCGCATCCTAATTGGTCGATGGGCGCTAAAATTACTATTGATTCAGCTACTATGATGAATAAAGGATTGGAAGTAATCGAAGCGCGCTGGCTGTTTGATGTTAATCCTAAAAATATTAAAGTGATAATCCATCCGCAAAGTATAATTCATTCTATGGTCGAATTTAAAGACGGCTCGATTATAGCGCAACTCGGCACAGCTGATATGAAAATACCTATACAATATGCGCTTACTTATCCTGAACGCTTTACTAATAATTTTAAAAAATTGGATTTGATACAGCGCAATTGCCTGAATTTTTATAAGCCGGATATGAAAAAATTTAGATGTCTGGCGCTTGCTTATTCCGCTATTAAAACAGGCGGCGCTGCGCCCGCTATTCTTAACGCCGCAAATGAAATTGCAGTTAATGCTTTTTTGAATAATAGAATCACTTTTGATAAAATTTCAATTATCGTTGAATCTGCGCTGAATAATGTAAAAAATATAAATGTTTATGATATTGAAACTGTTTTAGAAATTGATGAAATCACCAGAAAATACGCTGAATCTTTAATAAAAAAAATATAATTTCGTTTGTATGTCTAAAATACTAAAAAAAATTTTACTGATATTTTGTTCTGTTATTTTTCTATTTTTTTTAGGGCTGATACTTATCTATGTTTTTCGCATACCTTTAAAAAATCAGGGCTTTAAATTTATTCAAAAAAAATATAATATCAGAAAAATCGATATTAGCGGGATAAAATTACATTCTTTGAATAAAATTTCTGTCACTAAAATTTTATTTGATAAAGATGATGAGTTGATGCTTGATATTGATAAATTTCAAATAGAACTATTTGATTATAAAACTATCAAACAAAGGAAATTCCTTGCTAAAACTATTAATTTTGAAAAAATTAATTTGACTTTTAGATATAGCGCACCGCCTGATACAGAACCATTAGATTTAAAAAAACTTATTGTTTTTATACCATCGCCGATTGAAATTAAAATTGATAGTTTTACCTGCGCTAATTTTAATTTGAATTATTCTGACGACATACAAAAATTAAAAATAATTAATGCTAATATTTCATCAAAATTATCTTTTGATTCGCAATCTTTGAATCTGTCTCTTGATAATAGCAGCGAACAGATAAATTATACATTCGGCAATTTTTTACAATCTCAATTTCAAAATGTAAAATTACAACAAGAAACTTTTGCAGATACTAATAATATAGTTAATTCTCTGAAATTAACTTGCCAAACTCAGTTGTCTTTTCCGGTTTTTAATTTTGCAGTTGAGCCCGCGCAGTTTAAAATTTCTAATTATTTGCAAATCGCTTTGCAAAATAAAAAAATTAGTAATACTACAAAATGCAATATCTCTAATATTTTAAATACAAATTTTCAATTTGATTTAGATTACGATACTTTTATTAATAGAATTACAATTTTACTTGAACCTACAAATGTCAATATAAATAGATTGACAGATATTACTCACACATCAAAAATAATTGAAAATCTAACAAAAACTAAACTGCCGAATATTAAATTTCAAACATTAGATAAATCCAAAATATTTTATGACTTTAATTCTAATGCGGTTTTACTTGAAAATTTTGATTGCAAAATTGATGTCAACGATTTGAATTTTAATTATGCTGATTTAGCGATTTCTGATTTGGATTTATCGGCTAAAATCAAAAGTGATATTAAAATTTCAGAAAAAAACCAACAAACAAGCGCTATTGCAAATCTGTCGTTAAATTCTTCAATAGATGAAATAAATTTTCTCAATACTAATTTTAAAAAAACAAATGCGTTTTTAAAATTAAATACCGAAGTCAAATTTTCGGAAAATTTCAATTTAAAAGATTTGCTCGCAAATATAGATTTAAGCGGCGCAATTAATAATTTTAATTTTGATAATATTTCGATTAATAATTTGAAATTTTCTATAAACAACAATAATAATTTTGGATTTTTGCCGGATTTTAAAATTGAAAAATTATTTTCTAATATAGATTATAGTTTTTCATTAGATGATTTTAAAATGCCGAATTTAATTGATTTTTATGGATTTTCGATTGACGGAAAAATAACTAAAAATGATTCGCAAAATATATCAGTATTGCAAAGCATCGCGCCTGATTCGTTTTTTTCAAAAGTTTGGATTTCTAAAATTTTTGAATCTTTTGATGTTTATAATGTTAATACGAAACTTAAAAAGATTATTTTATTGGATAATTATAAATTGCAAAATTCTTCGCTCTTATTAACAGGCAGAAAAAATAATCAAAATATTGATATTTCCTTCATTTCAGATAATTTTGATGTTCAATTTGATACGCAAATTTTTAAAATACCGCAGGTAAAATATAATATTAATGCAAAATCAGAAAAATTTAATTCTTTAAAATTAAACGCTAAAATTAGTTCGCAGGATTTATTGAATTTTCACTGCGATTTTTATGTTGAAAATAACAGCGATTTTATCAAACAATTATTTTCAGAAAATAAACAATATCTCGATATTTACAAAAATACATTTATTAGATTAAATGATTTTCATACCAATATAGACCTGTCTAAATTAGTATCTGTATATAGTGAAATGGCGATATATTCGTTAACTGGCAAAATCGTAGCAAACTTGAAATTAATAAAAAATATCAATCAATATCCGGTATTGTCAACTAATTTAAAATTAGATAATATCAATTTTGAAATTAAAAATTTTGATGTTGTTATTAAAAATTTGAATTTTGATTTTGCGCTTGCAGATGTTGTTTTGACACTTGATAATCTGGCTAATAACATCAATATTGACGAATATATAAAAAATCCGATACTTGATAAAAACAGTAATTTTTTTATTAATCAAATAAAATTCAAAGATTATTATATTTCTAATTTTGTCGGACATATCGGATTTAGCGATAATTTTCTGTTTTTTAATAATTTTAAGTTTGATGTTTTAGAAGGTATGGGGTTATTGAATGCTGCAATTGATATTTATAGCAGAAGATTAGCGTTAAATAGCAAACTTCAAAATATTAATATTGCGAAAATATCGCAGCTGCAAGATACAAAAAAAAATGCCGTTATTACTTTGCATTCTGATTTGAATATTGAAAATTTAATGAAAAGCAGTAATATTGTGAATATTAACGATATAAATTCTTCGATTTATGTGAAATTAGATAGAAATTCGATACTTGAATTTTTGGCTATAATAAATCCAAACGGTGTTAATTTCGATGATTCAAAACTTAGAATGCTTTTGAAAATAGTCGAGCCGACTGACGCTAAAATATCTTTGCGGGCAGGATTGCTTAATATCTTAATAAATTTTGATTCTAAATTAGTCAAGAATTTTAAAATTGAACGGATACCGCTGAATAGATTAAAATTATTGAAAAATTGATAAACGCTTATAATTTTTATTTTGCGGCGGCCAACGCAAATAATATAATTTTAAACCAAGAAAAATATATAATAAAATCCTTTAAAATCCATTTGAAAAAAATAAAGAGTTTTTTTATATTGTCTTTTGTTGTCATTCGATTTTTCTGATTTTTCGCAATATTTTTTAATGTCTTGACAAATTACATTTTTTTTTTAAAATCGAAAAATTATTTTTTTGTTATCATATAGAATAATATGAAATTATTTATCGCTATTTTGTTTGACAAACAAACGCAGAGATTTATATATAGTCAATATTCGCAATATATAACATCTGATAATATAAAATTTATTAATTTTGAGCGGCCGGAAAAATTGCATATTACAATAAAATATATCGGAGAAACAAAAGAAAATTTGATAGATGAAATTTATAAAATATTAGATAATGCTGTGAAATATTTGAATATCAAAAGATTTCAATTACAAATAGGCGGAGAATTCGGAGTTTTTCCGAATATTCACAATCCGCGAGTTTTTTGGCTGTCAGCGCAAGACGATGCTAATAATTTAGCGAATTTATTTGAGTTATTGAATAATGAGTTTGTTAAATTTGAAATAAAAAAAGAAGCGCGCAACTTTACTCCTCATATTACATTAGCGCGTATAAAAAATCCGAAAGCATATGCAAAATTAAAAATCTCTGATAATTTGCCAATTCAGACAAAGAAAATAAAAGTTGACTCTATTGCAATTATGGAGTCAATAAAAGGCGAATATAAATTATTAAAAAAATGCGAATTAGCAAATGACTAACTATAACAGCGAAACCAAAACAAAATATATTTTTGCGATTATTTTATTTTTTTTAAGTATCGCTATTTATTATCGCGCGACCGCTGTATATTTTTTGGCTGACGATTTTTTCTATATTTTTAATAGAAATAATTGGAGTTATTATTCGCCGCTCACTCATTTTTTTTATCAGCCGATAACATTATTTGTTTATTTTCTAAATTATTTCTGGGCTGGTTTAAATCCATATAATTATCATATTTTCACTATTACTCTCAATTCTCTGAATATGGTCATATTTTATTTTGTTTTTGCAAAATTATTAAAGAATTATTTTTATTCTTTTTTAATAATGGTCATTGCTGCGGTTTATTATTTTTCCGCTGATAATATGATATGGATAAATTGCACAAATAATGTTATCTGCGCATTTTTTTACGCTTTGACTTTGCTATATTTTATAAAATACAAAAAAGACCAGCAAAAAAGAGATTTAATATTAGCGCTTATATTTTTTAATTTAACATTGTTTACTCGCGAAATGGGCGTATCGATTATTTTAATTATCGGGCTTATAGATTTATTGTATTTTGACGCATACAAAGATAAAAAAGAATTTTTCAGAAATTACTCGATATTTCTGCTGTTTTTTGCATTGTATATTGTAGTGATGGCTATTGGACCTACATTGAGATACGGGCGCTTATCTTTTAACCGCGGCGCTTATACTTTATATTTAGAAGTTAAAGAGCAAATAATAAATATTAATTGGTTTATATTTCGCACATTTATTCCTTTTTCATTCGGTTCGCATTTTAAAATTAAATTTATTCATACTCTAATAAATTTTATAAGATTTAATTATGTTTCAATAATTCTTGCGGTTTTATTTTGTTTTATTATCAGAAATCGAAATTATTATTTTGGACTTTTGTGGATAATTTTAACAGCCGGTCCATATTTGATACTTAATAAATATTTTGTTTTTAACGGCGACAGATATTTTTATTTGCCGCATATCGGATTAGGTTTTATATTATTAGCGTGCTGGCAGGAGACTGCCGGACTATTAAAATCATTAAAATTAAAAAGAATTATAAAATATCTTTTGTTTTTGGGATTAGTTATTTATGCGATTGCGTCAATTTTAGCGATTCAAAAACGGATAGAGTGGTGGATAAAAGCCGGGCAATCGAGCAAAGAATTTTTAGAAGAATTCAAGATTACATTTTCTGATATACCAGAAAATACAGTGATTTTTGTTAAGGATATACCGCGCTGGGTTGATAATGCTCCGAATAAATTGATTGTATTAATAACAGGCGCAAGTTTTGCATTAAATTTATTTTACGATAAAAAGAACATAGAAGTTATTCCGTATTGGGAAGATGAAAAACATAAAATAGACGAAATGAAAGTTATTGCCGAACTCAAAAAATTCGATAATTTTATGTTTTTAGAATATAAAGACAAAAAAATTATTAAATGGCAGCCACCTGATTTTTATATAGAAACCATCAAAAAATATTTTGCTAATTTCAATCTTTGAAAGTTTTATAAGCGTCTAACATTATATCAAATAATTCTTGGATGTTTTCTTCTTCGACTCCTGAAAATGCAATGCGGATATCAGTATCATTTGGACTGATTACGCCTACTCCGTAATTATGTAATAAATGCAATCTGTATTTTTCAGAATTAATATTTTTTAGTTTGATGCACATAAAATATCCGGAGTTAAACGGATACATTTCCCAAGCATCTGAATATTTTTTATTTTTTAATACTTCTTTGACTTTTTCAGCGCGGCGTTTGAGAATAGTGTATTTTTCCGCTTTTTCGAGCAAATATTTATCTTTATCTTTTAATAATTTTGTCATTATAGATTGCGCGGGATTCGAGCAATTAGATATGACTGAACGCACGCAGCCCGCAGTTTTTTTTTCGAGCGCTTCAAATAAGTCGTTCAGCGCATCATCAGCGCCGCCAATGTTTTTTGTTGAATAAGTTATAAATCCGCAGCGGAAGCCCCAGACATAATCTTCTTTTGTCGCGGCATCTAATTTTATCGCTAATAGATTTTCGTGTTTACCTGCTATTAAACTGAACACCGAACTTTTGAAGACATTATCTTCAAAAAACAAGCCGAAATATGCGTCGTCTATAACTGCGATAATATTAAAATTTTTGTCAGCGTATTTTAAAAGTATTTCTGCAATTTTATTCGCTTCGCTGACAGTCGGCGAATAGCCAATAGGATTATTCGGAAAATTTAATAATACAATCAATTTATTTTTTTGAGATTTGACAGATTTTATTTCGTTTTCAAAATCTTCAAGATTAAATCCGTTATTTTTATTAAAAAATGGAAAATGCCTAAATTCCGCACTGCAGCGTGTGATAAATGTTAATCTGTAATTGCCCCAGATTTTGTCTGGCATTAATACTGTATCGCCGCGATTAGTGAATAAATCAGCGACTATGCTTAATCCGTGCGTTATGCCGTTTGTGACTACCGGCAGACTGATTTGCGTATCTTTTGATAAATCAGTATTTTTTTCATAAATATGTTCGCGCCATAATTTTCTTAATTCTTCTTGACCGTAAGACGGAGCGTAAGGCGTGATTTCATTTATGTCTAAATTATTAAAATATTTCATTAATGACGGCAGATACATCGCTTTGTTTTTTTCTTTTGCGATGCCTATTGTAGCGTCGTATTTTTTTGCGTATTTTTTCGCTTCCGCTGTTTGCGTTAATATGCCTTTTGGAAAGAAAAGATTTAATCCCAAATCAGAGAGCATATTTAAAATATTCGGATTGGAATTTTTGATTTTTTCATTTAATTCTTTCGCGATAGGATTCATTTAATTTTTTTCTCCTGTCTAATAAATTTCTTGAAAAATTTTGGAAGAGATAATATAATATAAACTTTTAAAAAAAACAATATAAAAAAAGCGTGAGAAAAATATGTTGGACAATCTAAAAATAAAAAATACGATTTGCGGTAATGATTTACAGCAGATAAAAAAAATTCTTGAATCTACCGGTTTTTTTTATGATTTTGAAGTGGCGATTGGCGTGGAGGTAGCGGAAGAATATTTGAAGAAAGGCGAAAGTTCCGGCTATAATTTTTTGGCTGCTGAATTTAATAATGAATTAATCGCATATACTTGCTATGGCGAAATACCATGCACTAAAAAAAGTTTTGATTTGTATTGGATTGCTGTGCGGAATGATTATCGAAATTTTGGCATCGGCAGATATATTATGACATTAACGGAGAACGCAGTTAAATTGCAGGGCGGCAGAAAAATATATATTGAGACATCTTCGCGGCCGCAATACGAGCCGACGCGAAAATTTTATTTAAAATGCGGATATAATGAATCAGCGCGATTGATAGATTATTATGATATAGGCGACGATAAAGTTATTTATGATAAAAAATTATAATAAAATTACGGAGTTGAAAATATTATGAAGTATATACCTGTTATTGGTTTGGAGATTCACAGTCAATTAAAAACAAATACCAAAATATTTTGCGGGTGCGCTAATAAATTCGGCGCTGAACAAAACACTCAAACCTGTCCTGTCTGCGCAGGTTTTCCCGGAGTGCTGCCGGTATTAAATGAAAAAGCAGTAGAATATTGTATTAAAGCAGGATTAGCGTTGAATTGCGAAATTGCTGAATTTTCAAAATTCGACAGAAAAAATTATTTTTATCCGGATTTGCCAAAAGCGTATCAAATTTCGCAATATGATAAACCTATTTGCGGAAAAGGTTATGTTGAAGTTATTGTAAACGGCGAAAAAAAGAAAATCGGGATAACGCGTATTCATTTAGAAGAAGACGCTGGGAAATTAGTGCATAGCAGCGACGCTTTTACAATGGCGACTAATAGTTTTGCTGATTATAATCGCTGCGGTACGCCGTTAATTGAAATAGTGAGCGAGCCGGATATGCATTCAGCTGATGACGCTTACGCTTACTTGCAAGCAGTGAAACATATTTTAGAATATATTGAAGTAAGCGATTGCAATATGGAAGAGGGCTCGCTGCGCTGCGATGCTAATGTTTCCGTTATGCCGGAAGGCTCGAAGGTTTTTGGCACAAAGACCGAATTAAAAAATATGAATTCATTTAAAGCGGTGAAAGCGGCGATTGAAGCGGAAATCAAGAGACAAATAAACGAACTCGAAAACGGCGGCAAAATAATACAAGAAACTCGGCTTTGGGACGAAGCGAGCGGACAAACGCGACCAATGCGCTCAAAAGAAGAAGCGCAGGATTACAAATATTTTCCCGAACCTGATTTAGTAGAACTCGAAATTTCAAAAGATTATGTAGAAAAACTAAAAAATGAACTGCCGGAATTACCGTATCCGCGAATGTTGAGATTTATTAATGATTATTCGTTGCCTGAAGTTGATGCGGAAGTGTTAGTAGCAGAAAAAGCGGTTGCCGATTATTTTGAAAATGCGGTTAAGATATTTAATCAACCGAAAAAAATCGCTAATTGGATAATGACAGAATTAATGAAATTACTAAATGAAAAAAAAGTTGCAATTACTAATTGTAAAATTTCACCGAAACAACTTGCTGAAATGCTGCAAATGATAGAAAAAAATGTTATTAACGGAAAAATCGCAAAACAAATTTTTCCTGAAATGTTTGAAACCGGAAAATCAGCGGAATTGATAGTAAAAGAAAAAGGGCTGATACAAATAACAGACACAGCGGAAATTGAAAAGATAGTGGAAGAAACACTCGCGCAAAATCCGGAAATTGTGAATCAAATAAAATCAGGCAAAGATAAAGCAAAGGGCTTTTTAATAGGTCAAATAATGAAAACAACGCGCGGCAAAGCAAATCCGAATATTGTTAATGAAATTTTAGCAAAAAAAATAGAAAATATATAAAATAAAAAAATAAAATTAACAATTGACTTAATATTATAAATAAAGTATAATAATTTGCTAATTATTTAAAAATCAAAAAAAATTTATTGGAGGTTTTAAGATATGGCAACAAAAGTGGCAATTAATGGTTTTGGTAGAATTGGAAGATTAGTATTGAATGCAATGGTTGAAAAGGGCGTGCTCGGCAAAAAATATGATGTTGTAGCAGCGGTAGATGTAAGCACAGACGCCGATTATTTCGCATATCAATTAAAATATGATTCAGTGCACGGGAAATTCAAAGGCGAATTAAAGACCGAAAAAAGTTCAAGCGCTGCTGCTGAAAATGATGTATTGATAGTGAACGGCAATAAAATTAAATGTATAGCAGCGACAAAAGATCCGTCGCAATTGCCGTGGAAAGATTTAGGAGTAGATATAGTTATTGAAGCTACTGGATTATTTACAAGTTCAGATAAAGCGCAAGGGCATTTAACTGCTGGCGCGAAAAAAGTATTGATTACAGCGCCTGGCAAAGGCGATGTAAAAACATTGTTAATCGGCGTAAATGACAATGAATATGATCCAGCGAAACATCATATAGTATCAAATGCATCTTGCACTACGAATTGTTTAGCGCCGATAGTTTATGTTATTTTAAAAGAAGGATTGGGCATAGAAACTGGCTTGATGACTACAATTCATTCTATTACCGCTACGCAAAAGACAGTTGACGGCCCGTCAAAAAAAGATTGGCGCGGCGGCCGCGCAGCTTCTATAAATTTAATTCCGTCAACAACAGGCGCAGCAAAAGCTGTCGGCGAAGTATTGCCTGCTGTTAAAGGGAAATTAACAGGTATGGCGTTCAGAGTGCCGACTGTCAATGTATCAGCTGTAGATTTGACATTCCGCACAGAAAAAGACACATCAATCGAAGAAATTGATAAATTATTGAAAAAAGCATCAGAAACATATTTAAAAGGAATATTAGGCGTAACAGATGAAGATTTAGTATCAAGTGATTTTATTCACGATGACCGTTCGTCTATTTATGATGCAAAAGCGACATTACAAAATAATTTAAAAGGCGAAAAGAGATTTTTCAAAATAATTTCTTGGTATGATAATGAATGGGGTTATTCTTGTCGCGTAGTAGATTTATTAGATAGAATTGCTGCGAAATTATAAAAAAAATTATTAATTTAAAAGCGGTAGTGTTTATTAAAACATTACCGCTATTTTTTGTTAAAGCCTGCTTTTAAAGAATAAATAAAGAGGTGTGAATATTATGATGAATAAAAAGACAATAGATGATGTTAATGTATGCGGTAAACGCGTATTTGTGCGCTGCGATTTTAATGTGCCGCTTGATGAAAATCAGCAAATTACAGACGACGAAAGAATAGTTGCGTCGCTGCCGACTATAAAAAAATTAATAAAAGATGGCGCAATATTAATTTTGGCGTCGCATTTAGGCAGACCGAAAGGCGAGCGTAAACCGAAGTATTCATTGAAACCAGTAGCGGAGAGATTGAAAAAACTATTAGAAAAAGAAATAAAGATGATGGATGACTGTATTGGCGATGAGGTAGAAAAAGCGAAATTATCAGCAATCTCTGGCGATGTAATATTATTAGAAAATTTGCGGTTTTATAAAGAAGAAGAAAAGAACGAACCAGAATTTGCTAAAAAATTAGCAAAAAACATTGATATTTATGTGAATGACGCATTTGGCACAGCGCATCGCGCGCATGCTTCGACAGAAGGTATAACAAAGTATGTTCCGGTAGCAGCAGCGGGATATTTATTAGAAAAAGAAATAAGATTTTTATATAATGCTGTTAATAATCCTGAACGGCCGTTTGTTGCAGTATTAGGCGGTGCGAAGGTTGCGGATAAAATAGGCGTGATAAAAAATTTATTAACAAAAGTAAATACAATTATAATTGGCGGCGGTATGGCGTACACATTTTTCAAAGCGCAGGGTTATGAAATTGGCAAATCATTATTAGATGCTGAAAATATTGAATTTGCAAAAGAAATGATAGTCGAAGCGAAAAAAAGAGGAGTAAAATTATTGCTGCCCGTAGATACAGTTGTAGCGGATAAATTTCCTATTGGTTTACCAGAAGGCGAAAAATACGCATTCAAGACAGTAGATAGCGATAAGATACCTGCTGATATGCAGGGCTTGGATATCGGTGAAAAAACTCGTCAGTTATTTGCCGAAGAATTAAGTAAAGCAAAGACAGTAGTATGGAATGGTCCAATGGGAGTCTTTGAAGTTGATGATTTTGCTAAAGGCACATTAGCAATAGCGGAAGCATTGGCTAAAATTAAAGGCACTACTATAATTGGCGGCGGTGATTCTGTTGCAGCTGTTAAAAAATTAGGATTAAGTAATAAGATGACGCATATTTCAACGGGCGGCGGCGCGTCATTAGAATTTTTAGAAGGCATAGAATTGCCCGGAGTGGTAGCATTGAATGATAAAAGCAGCGGCTGTTGCTGTTGTTGCAGTTGATTTTGTAGAAAAATAAAAAATTGGAGTTGATGATAATGCGAAAAAAATTTATAGCTGGCAATTGGAAGATGAATAAAAATTTGAAAGACGCGAAATTATTGGCTATTGCATTAAAGAATAAATTAGCTGGCGTTAATAATGTTACAATTGCAGTATGCCCAGCGGCTGTGTGTATTGATGCTGTCGCGCAGATTTTGAAGGATACTAATATATCTGTCGGCGGACAGAATATTTATTTTGAAAAAGAAGGGGCATACACAGGCGAAGTATCAGCGGATATGCTGTTAAGCGCAGGTGCAAAATATGTAATTTTAGGACATTCTGAACGGCGTCAATATTTTAAAGAAACAGACGAAATAATAAACAAAAAAATTCAAACAGCATTAAACGTTGGATTATTGCCGATATTTTGTTTAGGAGAAACATTAGAAGAACGCGAAGCTGGCAAGACATTTGAAGTTGTCAGAACGCAATTAGAAGGCGGGTTAAATAATATTAATTCTGAAAAAATGTTGAAGATAACAATTGCATACGAGCCTGTTTGGGCCATTGGCACAGGTAAGACAGCTACAAAGGAGCAAGCGCAAGAAGTTCATAAATTTATCCGCAATTGGCTAAAAGAAAAATACGGTATGGAAATTTCAGAAAAGGTAATAATTCAATATGGCGGTAGCGTGAAACCGTCTAATGCCGCTGAATTAATGAATCAGCCGGATATAGATGGAGCACTGGTCGGCGGTGCATCATTGGATCCTGATAATTTTGCTGATATAGTGAAATTCAAATAAATTATATTATTTTGTGATAGAGGAGAAGAAAAGTGTGGTATAATCTTATTTTAATTTTGCATATAATAGTATGTATTGAATTGATTATTGTAGTTTTGTTGCAAGTCGGTAAGACTAATGCGTTAAGCGGAATATTTGGCGGTTCGTCGCAAACTGTTTTCGGCGCGCAATCCGGAAACATTTTGACGAAAATAACTACTTTTTCTGCGATTGTATTTATGATAACATCAGTGCTGTTGACTGTTGTGCCGTCTGGAAAATCTGTAATAAAAGATACATTTAAAGAACAGCAGTCGGTAGTGCAGCCGCAGCAGTCAGCAGCGCCTGAACAAAAACAAGAACAATCGGCGCAGCAAGGCGGCGCAGTGCAAAAAGAACAACAGCAGCCGGTAAGCGAACAACAATAAAAATTATTGTAGCGAAAAAAATATAAAAAAATGCGTTGAAAATTTTTTCAACGCATTTTTTGTTTTTTAATTAGTATGTTTACTCCAATAAAATTAAAATTAACAGATCGCGGATATAAGACAATAAAATATCACCATCCTTGGATATATCAAAAATCCTTAATTTTTTCTAAAAATCAAAATAAAAAATTAAAAACCGGTGCGGCGATAGAATTAGAATATAATAACCTCAATGTTGGGATAGGAATATATTTTGAAAATTCGTTATATGCTGTGAAGATGATTGAATTCGGCGAATATGCAAAATGGTCTGAAATAAAAAATATAATAACTAAAAAAATTAATGACGCGCTAAAATACAGAAAATTTTTAAGTTGCGATAATAATTGCCGATTATTTTTTAGTGAAGCAGACGGTTTGCCCGGCTTGATAATAGATAGATATGAAAACTTGATAGTAGCGCAGTATTCTAATACTGGAATATTGATTTTAAAAGATATAATAAATGAAATTTTAAAAAGTAAATTTAGCGAATTTTCAATAATAGAGATTTTAGAAAACGGTAATAAGAACTGGATTAAAAATGAAATAACATTGCCGATCTGCGTAGAAATGGACAATATAAAATTTTTAATCAATCCATTATCAGGGCAAAAAACCGGTTTTTATTTAGACCAGCGGGCAAATAGAAATTTTATAGCTGAATATATCAAACCGCAGATGGCAGTATTAGATGCATTTGCATATACTGGCGCGTTTGCATTATATGCCCTGAAAAAACAAGCAAATGTTGATATAATTGAAAGCAATAATAAATGTATAGAATTATTTGAAAAGATGCGCGTATTAAATAATTTTCAAAATTGCGGAATTTATCAAGGGCGTGTAGATGAAATTTTAAAGAGTTTACAGTACCTGCAAAAAAAATATGATGTTATACTACTTGACCCGCCGGCATTAGTTAATTCTGCTAATCAAAAAAATAAAGCGCTGAAATATATTTATTATTTATTTGCTGATGCTTTAAAATTATTAAAAGACAGCGGCATTATTACAGTAAGCGTTTGTTCGTATGCTTTGACTGATGAGCAGTTAAAACAGACTTTGTTAAATGCCGCAAGCGTTTGTAATAAAAAATTTAATATTATAGCGGAGCGCAGCGCTTCGCTTGATCATCCAATACCTTTGCATTTTCCGGAAGCCAATTATTTAAAATTTTTAGTTATGAAACTCTATTAATTTTATAAAAAAATATTGGAATTTTTGAGTAAAACACTCTTTCCGTATTTTTTTATTCTTGCTGTTTTTTTATTTTTTTATATATTAGCATTTATGATTGCTAATAACAAAAATTATTTAATATTCGCATTTATTTTTTGCGCATTTATATACCTTTTTTTTCCGATTATTGTCGGAAATTATAATTTTTTTAATGAAGACAATTCAGATGTATTTTATCCTTGCAAAGAAACAATACGATTAGCATTGAAAAACGGCGAATTTCCGCTGTGGACAAAATTACGATTTGGCGGGCATTCATTCATCGAAGAACCGCAAGCGCAATTATTTTATCCGTTTACTTGGATATTTATAAAATTTCCTACCCACTTAGAAATAGATTATTCTACTATCCTTCATATTCTTTTTGGTTTTTTATTTATGTATCGTTTGCTAAAAAAATTATATTTGCCGAAAGAATCTGCGGCGTTCGGCGCAGCGTTATTTATTTTTAGCGGATTTTTTGCGCAAGCATACAAAGACGCTAATTACGGAACAATCTCAACTTCTATCTGGCTGCCGCTTGTTATCACTGAACTATTACTTTTTTTTCGGACAAAAAATAAAAAATATTTTATCACAGCAATTTTATCAAATGTTTTAATGTTTTTTGCCGGCCATCTAAATTTTTTTTATATTGCGCAATTTGCTATTGCGCTTTTTATATTGTCGTATAATCTAAAATTGAATATTAAATTTATATTGCGCCGCATATTGATTTTTTCAATATTCTACATTTGTTTTGCAATTTGCGTATCGCCACTTTTATTAGCTGGTTTTAATATGGCTCGTAATTCTGCGCGCGTTAATCGCGGCGCTATTAATTATACCACCAATCTCTCGGTATCGCCTGACCAATTATTAATGTTTTTTTTAGAAAATCCGTTTGGCTATGACGACAAAACTTTTTTCGGACCTAATACTACAATGTGGCAGGGATATACAGGAGCATTAGCATTAATCTTGATTTTTATCTGCGGTTTTTTTAAAAGAAAAATCAAAATAAAATTTTCATTAATTTTAATGATTTTAGT
Source organism: bacterium (assembly GCA_029551925.1). GTDB lineage: Bacteria > JAGOBX01 > JAGOBX01 > JAGOBX01 > JAGOBX01 > JAKPEO01. Next base: position 4,267 of record JAKPEO010000026.1, on the reverse strand, counting down.
TTCATTATTTATGGCGTTTGGCAAATACAATCCGCTATTTATTATTCCTTATAAATTTATACCGGGAGTAAGTTATTTTCGCGCGCCGCAGCGATATTTACTGATTTACATTTTTGCTGTCAGCATATTTTCAGCATATTCTATTAATTTTATTTTAAAAAACAAATTTGAAATTTCAAAACGAAAATTTTTGATTTTATTTGCCGCCGCAATTTTGAGTTTGGCGTTTATTATTTATGTCAATGTTTTCAAGAATAATTGTGAAAAAATAATATTGTCATTTTATGAATATATCCATAACGCTGGTTTTAAAAGAAGTTGGCTTTTACATTCGTTAAATAATGGATTATCTAAAAATTTTAATCTTACTCTGACAAATGCAATGTTTAAATTTTTTAGCGTTGTAGTTATTGCCGCGCTTGGTATTACTATTATTAAAAGATATAAAGACCGAAAAAATTATATTTTCATTATTTTTTTTGTTGTTTTGCTTATTGAATTATTGCCACTCAATAAATTACTTTTGAATATGTCATTAAGAAAATTTAATGATATGCTCATCCATAAAAGATTATTTGAACAAATAAGTAATGATAATGAAAATTTCCGCGTGCATTCTGTATTTTCTTGCGGGTATTCGCAGCATATTACATTTAATCAACAAGATATATTAGGACGTACTGCGACAATGTATGATGATTATCAGACATTTTTGGGTTCTTTTGGATTACGCGCGTTGGAACTTATGAATGTTAAATATATTTTTGCTAATAAAGATTGGTTTCTTGATATTTACAATAATACAAATACTTATTTGTATTACACTGATATTGAAACTGGCAATAGATTATTAATCCCAAAAAATTATAAGCCGCGCATTTACGGCATTAACGAAATTATTTTTGCAGAAAATAAAAAAGATGAATTATTAAAAATTTCGCAAAATATTAATAATCACAACTATGATATTGCGGTTTTGCCGTCAAATTATAAAAATGATTTTTCTAATTTAATATTCAATCCTGAAAATCTAAAAATCCAAAATGTAAAAGTTAATTTTAATTCCATATATTTTGAAGCAGCTGCACAAACAGAACAATTTGTGATTTTATCAGAACTTTTTTACGACGATTGGCATTGTTATATTAACGGCAAAAAAATGCCTATTTATCGCGCTAATTATGTATTTCGTTCATTAAAACTTCCGCCCGGAAAAAATAGTGTAATACTTAAATACAAGCCGTATTATTTTTTTTATTTTTGTATTATAAGTTTTACGGTTTTATTTATATTAATAATTTATTTAATCAAAAATAATATTAGGAAACAAAAATGAAATTGAAATTAACATTAAATATTATTGCATTTGTAATTTTATTTGGAGGGTGGTTGAGCGGAAAAATATTTTCAAAATTGAAACTGCCGAATATTTTAGGTATGCTGTTATGCGGAATATTATTAGGAGTATATTTTAAAAACGCTATCCCGCAAACTATATGGGATATTGAACCGATATTAAAATCATTAGCGCTAATAATTATTATTTTGCGAGCCGGATTGTCAATAAAAAAAGATAATTTAGCGCAAATTGGTAATACTGCTATAACAATGTCTATATTACCCTGCCTAATCGAAGGCGCGGCGCTGATATTTATTTTTAGATTTTTCTTTCAATTTGAATGGATTAGCGCAGGTATGGCGGCTTTTATTATTTCTGCTGTTTCGCCTGCGGTTGTTGTTCCGGCAATGATTGAAATAAAAGAAAAAAATCCTTCTGAAAATAAAGTGCCTACTTTAATGCTTGCGAGCGCGTCTGTTGATAATGTCGCAGCAATTACAATATTTTCTTTGTTTTTAAATATTCATCAATCGAAATCTATAGACATTACAAAGATATTATTAACAATACCGCTATCTATTTTATCCGGCATTGGTTTTGGCGTAATTTTAGGATTTGCTTTGGTTGTATATTTTGAAAAAAAATATAAGCAGGTGCGCGCTTCTGAAAAAACATTGATTATTTTAATGCTTGCTTTATTGTTATTGCAAATCGGAGACTGGCTGCACAGCGCGGCATTATTAAGCATTATAACAGTCGGCTTCATAATATTAGAAAAGACAGAATATATAGCGCAGGAATTATCGCAAAAATTACAGAAATTATGGATACCAGCGGAAATAATTTTATTTGTTTATATTGGTATGAAAGTCGATTTAAAAATAATAATTTCAGCAGGCGTCAAAGGATTAATTGCAATAATAATCGGGTTATTCTTTAGGGCGTTAGCGGTGTTCTTATCAACAGCATTTTCAAATTTTACAATTAAAGAGCGTATTTTTTGTATGATCGCATATCTGCCAAAAGCGACAGTGCAAGCTGCGCTTGCTGGAATACCATTAGCGTTAGGTATTAAAGAAGGCAATATTATTTTGGCTGTCGCTGTATTATCAATTTTATTCACCACCCCAATAGGAGTATTTGGCATAAAATATTTTGGCAATAAATTTTTAAAATTAAATTTTTGATTAATGAATAGATTGTTAATTTGTCTGTTGCCGCCGTTTTGGTTGAAACTGCCGCCGCTATCATTATCGTATTTAGCGGCTTCATTAAAAAATCAAGACGAAAATAATTCTGATATTTTTATTGATTTCAATAGCGAAATATATCAAAAACTAAAAACGCAGTATCCTCAAGATTTTTTGATTAAAAATTGGGAATCAAATAATCAAAACCACAAACAATTTTTTTTTGAAAATTTGATTGAGCGCTATCCGAAATTTATAGATGATTTAATCGATAAAATAAAAAAAAATGAAATCACGCATATAGCATTTTCAGTATTTGAAAGCAACTATTACACTACTATGAAGACAATAGAAAATTTAAAAAAACAATGTCAAAATATTATAATCATAGTAGGCGGACCGGAAATAACTAAAATACTGACATTAAATAAAAAAAAAGAAATACAAGCTGATATTTGGGCGGTGGGCGAAGGCGAAAACGCTATAATATCAATAAAAAATGGCTCTGCCAAAAGTCAATATTATTTTGAAGAAATAAAAAATATCGATGATTTGGCATATCCTGATTTTACAATTTTTAATTTGAATAATTATAAAGTTAATAATTGTTTGCCGATTTTGATGTCGCGCGGCTGCATTAATAATTGCTCTTTTTGTTCGGAAAAAAAACTATATAAAAATTTTAAGTTTAGACAGCATTCGTCGGAATATACTATTGAGATGTTAAAATATCTTAATAAAAAATTTAATATTAATTGGTTTATTTTTCAAGATTCATTGATTAACGCAAATTTAGAGAAATTGGAAAAATTATGTATATTGATGATTGATAAATTGCCAAATATGAAATGGGAAGCGCAAATTTATATTCGTAATGATATGCCTATAGAATTATTTAAACTTTTAAAAAAAGCAGGGTGTTATAATTTATTTGTTGGATTAGAAAGCGGCTCTGATTATATTCTCCAAAAAATGAATAAACGATTTGATACTAATACAGCGATAAATTTTTTTAAAAAATGCAAATTAGCGGATTTGCACTTTGAAATTAGTTTGATAATAGGTCATCCGTTTGAAACCAAAAAAACAATTGATGACACAAAAAAATTTTTAATAAAAAATTCTGATTTAATACCTAAAATTGCACAAATAAACCCATATATTTATTATGAGTTTTCAGATATTAGCAAAGATGACTTAACTCCATTGGATTTTGATGTGAATCAAGAAATTAACGATATTTTAAATATTGCAAATGACTGCAAAATAAGATACACAAAAGCATTTGTAAATAATTTATTAAACTGATTGCTGAAAAGGGATGCCGCTGAATATAAATTTGATATTTTCTATAAAATCGTGAATGTCTTCGGCTTCTAATTGTTTATACATTTGTAAAAATTTAAAATCTGTTAGCGAAGAATTATCATTTATATAAGTTTTTAATAAATTATCTAATAATGACTTTTTTACTTCATAATTTGGATATGAAAGTTTATAATATGTTTCTTCATTAAATTTTATTTTTTCTTTTATTGTCAAATACCCTGTCTGAAACAACACTGCTTCGGCTGACAGATTTTCTATCTCAAATTTGCCTAACGAACTTTCAAATAATTCGAGCGTCTCTAAATTGCTTAAATCATATTGTTTTTCATACAATAAATTTAACAAAAAAGTCGGCGTGCCTGTCTCATACCAATAATTTTTAAATTCATATGAATCAAAAAATAATAAT
>JAKPEO010000022.1 GCA_029551925.1 bacterium | reverse complement strand
ATTTCGTTTTTCATCAAAGCGCGCAGTTACTTCAACAATTACCGTAACATATTTTCCATTTTCCGCCGCTCTAATTAGCGCATTTATTATTGGCGAATTTGAACTTGTTCTATAAAGTAATTGTTTAATAGCAAGCACATTCGGATCATCGGCAGCAGTATTTATTAAATCTATTATCGGTTGATACGATTGATATGGATGAAAAAATAAAAAATCTTTTTTTTTGATTTGGTCAAATATATTGCCGTCGTAAAATTCTGTCGGGATAATAGGCGATATTTGTTCATCTTTTAATTCTGAACTGTCGATTTTATTGTAAAGTTCTATTAAATCATTCAAATTTAAAATGCCGTGTATTTCGAATGTTTCTTTTTTTTTGAATTTATTTTTTGCTATGATAGTATTCAAAATTTTTGTAGGCAGCCCTTTTTCATATTCGAGCTTGATAACATCGCGCTGATGCATTCTTTTAATATTAGTTTCAACTTCTTTCAATAAATCTGCCACATCATCTTTATCAATATCAAAATCAGCGTCGCGCGTAATTTTAATAATATTTTTAGATTTGACTTTAAAACCAGAATAAATATCATCAACAAATAATTCGATGATTTTTTCTATTGGAATATATGTCTGCTCTTTTTCGATTTTTATAAATCGACCTTGAATATTAGTAGGTATTTCAATAAATGACAAATTGCTTTTTTTTACAAGTTCCGGACAATCCGGCTCCGGCTCAAGCGCTACAGCGAGATACAATCTGCCTGTCAGTAAATTAGGAAATGGATGCGTAGGACCAATAGAAATTGGCGTGAGTATCGGCTTTATTTCGTTCTCGAAAATATTAAAAAGATATTTTTCGTATTTTTCTAAATCTTTTATTTTTGTGATTATTTCGATACTATATTTTTTTAATGCAGGTATTAATTTATTATAAAAAATATCATATTGATTTGCAAGCATTTTTTTGACACGCTCGCGTATCATTTTCAGCTGCTCGTCAAAACTTAATCCGTCAGGCGTGTCAACTTTCAAACCGTCTTCTTTTTGCTGATTTATCGCCGCTACGCGAACCATAAAAAATTCTTCGAGATTCGAAGATACAATAGCCAAAAATTTTAATCGTTCGAGTAATTTATTGTTTTTATCGTCAGCCAAAGATAATACTCTATCGTTAAATTCCAACCAACTCAATTCGCGATTAATATAATATGCGCAGTTATCCCACTTTATTTTTGCTTTTGCTTTTGCTTTCAATCTTGCGCCTCCATATTTTTTTATTACATTTTGTCTATAACTATTTGCAGATTAAAAAAATTTTCGAATATATCGGATTTTTCTTTTAATAACATCCTCAATATTTCTAAATGTTCGTAATTATTGCCTTTTAATTTTAGAAAAAGTTTAAGAGTTTCATTTTTAATTTGAATTTTTATATCTTCGACCAGACCGGAATGCGATTTATCGAGTGTCTCGGAAATTTTTAAAATACCGGCAAGACAAGCGATTGCCACTCTATCGTCTGGCGTAAAAGATGATAATTCATTACGATTTTGCTGCGGGTCAAGTTTTCTGTGATATTTGACTATTTCAGATATAAGTTTCAAATCGTAATTGTCCAAGCCGAGTATATCCGCTGATTTTATTAAATATTCAGAATGAAGATGATGGTCTTTTGGATTTACAAAATAGCCAATATCGTGTAGAATTGCCGCTATTTGCAGATAAAAACCGCTTTTCGGTTTGAAATTATAATAGTCTTTTATAAACTCGTAAATTTTTTCTGAAATTTCTTTTACTTTCATTGCGTGATTATAATCGAATTTGTATTTATATCCTAATTGCACAGCGGCTGATATTATGTTATCTTTTAGCGAAACATTTAATTCATAAAAACTGCCTTTTTTTAGAAACGGCATCTTTTCTAAAAGCGCTGTCATTCTGTTAATATTAGGAATTATAATTTGTTCTGTTTTTATTAATGCGCAGACCATATTAAATATTTTTATCGCTATTTTTCCTGATTTTATTAATATTTCACCAAGTAAAATTTCGTTTGTATGCGAAATTTTTATTTTGTTTATATGGTCTGTTATTTTTTCAAAACGCTGTTTATCTATCGTAAGTAAAATTTGATTTTTATGAATGTCCTTGCTTTTTTTCAATATATCGAGCATATCGTCGTTAAGGATAATAATTTTATTTATTTTTTCATAACCTGTGCTGTCAAAACAAAGAAGAGAATTCAGCATTTTAGACGAAATATAATTTATAAATATTTCTATTGATTTCTGCGGTAATTCGTATATTCTCAACATTTCGAGCGTGCCGATATTTTGAGTTTCAGAAAAAATTATCTTACCTTTTGAAATATAAATTATTATTGTTATACTTGAATCAATAGCAAAAATAAGAATATTTTCATTTTTATAATATTGATTTTTTTCTATTTTATTTTTTATGGTTTCAAATAATATTTCGGCTTCGATAATCGGTTCGAGTATCTCTACTTTTAAATCTATTTCGTTTTGGATTCTGCCGATGACTGCGTCAAGATTTTTAGCTTGTCTTAAAGCGCTGGTGGCGATTACTCTGACTTCTGATACTCCATAAATATCAAGAGTTTCTTTGAATTTTATTAATATGTTAATTAAATCATTAAGCGCTTCGCCTGTTATTATTTTTTTTGAGTATATATCTTTGCCTATTGCGACAGGCATCCATAAATTTTCGATAATTGTATTTTTTTTGTTTAGCGGGCAGCTGCTGATATTTAATTTTACAGAATTAGCGCCTATATCAATAATTCCTATCAATTCTTTTGGATTTGTATTAATCATAACAAATTAAAACTCCCGTGCTTTCAAAATTAAATGAATTGTATTTTTTTACGAAATGTCAAGACAAATAAATCTGATTTTTTTAATGCTTGACAGCGTTCAAGCGCCAAATCTTTGTCTGAAATACATTTTATTATTACTTTATTATTTTTTATTTTGCATTCAATATCAGCGACAGTATTGTTGTGTGTGACATCCAGCCCGTCTGCGATTCTTAATAACGCCGCTGTTTTTTTTACTATTTCTCTGTCGGTTTTTCCTAATGCCGCAAAATATTTGTGTTTTTTTTCATTTGGCATTTTTTTGCGGTGATAGCGCGCTATCAGAGCAATCATCAATTTTTGCTTTTCTGTGAACGGCAGTTCTTCATTTTCTAATATCATATTAAAAGAATGTTTATTGTGTTTTTTTGAGCCGTAATAAAAACCAATGTCATGCAAAAGCGCGGCGCATTCGAGATACAAGCGTTCAACAGCGCCTAAATTATGCAGACATTTTAATTTGTCAAATAATATTAATGATAATTTTCGAACCTGTTGCGAATGCTCATATTCATAATTATATTTTTCGCCAAACGCTTGCGCTTTTTCAAGATAATTGGAATTCAAAAGTTTTTCGTCAAGCAGATAATCAAGCGAGCGTCCGCATTTTATCATCTCACAAAAAATTTCAGGTAGCCCGTTTTTTTTAATTGTTTCGATAGTTTTGTTAATATCATATTTCACGCGATAATTATTTATTTTTATTTTATTGCGCAAAATATTGAGTATAACATATTCCGCTTCTGGATTGCCGTCGTTCTGTCTTCCTACGCTGCCAGTATTAACAAATAAAACATTATTAATTTTTTTGGTGAAAAAATTGTGAGAATGTCCTGATACTATTATATCAGCATCAGCATTTTTTGCTATTTCTATAAATCTTTTTTTTGGAGTGTCTTTTGACAAATGCTCTTCAATTGTATCTGGACTGCCGTGCACTGCTAATAATTTATATCCGTTTATTTCGGTTCTATATTCTCGCGGCAGTTCAGTTAAAAAAGTTTTGTTTTCATCTGTTAAATGTTCATAAGCAAATTTAAAAGCAATAAACTTTTCTTTAATTATTTTTTTTTCTAATTTATTTTTTATCTGCGGAAATTTTAAAACTTTTAAATCATAATTGCCAATAATATTAATAATATTTTTTTGATTTTTAATAATCTCGATGACTTCGTTCGGTTCTGCGCCGTAACCAACAAAATCGCCTACATTTATTATTTGTTTGATTTTATGTTTTTTGCAAGCGCTCAATACAGATTGTAAAGCAATTAGATTTGCATGAACATCGCCGATTAATGCTATTTTCATTTTTGACCGTCCGCTAAAATATTTTCTATTTTTTTTAATAATAATTCATTGAATTTTTCTGCTTTTAGTTTTTGCCAGAATACCAGCAATTCTGTAATTTTATCGTTTCTTATTTGCTCGATATGGCTGGCAAATTGTTTGATACCATATTCTATTTTTTCAAATTTTTTTAGGTCGCCAAAATATTCTAAAATTTTCTTTTTTTCAGTTTTTAAAAAAAATGGAATATTATGAAGCCATACATCAGCATCGTGTATATCTCCTAAAATAGTCTGCAATTCCTTTAAAATTTTCAGGGCATCGTCAAAATGGTTTTCAAATAATAAATTGATTATTTCTATTGTATAGCGTATTTTTTTTATTTTAATACGCATCTGATGTAATTCGTGCGTATTGTCAGGATTATTAATAAAAATTTCATATTCAGTTATTTCTTGCAGCGCTTTTTGAATATTAGAAAATACGGATTTGAATTTTTCAATATTTTTTTGAAAATTGTGTTGCGGATTTTCATCTTCTAAATATTGTATTTCATTGAGCCGCGCATCTATATAATGCAGCGTGAGCGCAAAGAAATTTTTTTTTGCTAAATTTTCAAGATATTTTTTTATTGACGGATACATTTGATTTTTAGATATTGTCAATACGCTGATATATCTTTTAAGCGCAGCCCTCATTTTATATTCCGTTGCTGATTTATATTGTTCTTTTAAATATTGAACCTTAACATCTTTTTCGCGGCGCGGACCGAGCAACCTCGTAAGTTTTTTTATTTTTTTTTGAGATTTTAAAATTTTTTTGGTTTTTATAATATCAGCAAAAAAAGATCCGGCGGCGCGTAATCTGCGGGTCGCTACGCGCATTCTGTGGAGATATTCAATATCTTTATCAGCAATTACGCCTTGTAATTCTTTTTCAATATTTTTCAGATAGTCAGCATATATTAAAAGCGCGAATTTTTCAAGATTATCGGTTAATTCAAATTTCATAATTTGGTGTTAGTCGCATATAACGCAGCGCCTATTATTCCAGCTTCATTGCCGAATTCGGCAAATTTTAATTCGCATTTCGCTTTAAGTAAATCAGCAATTTTTTCTTTTTTTTTAGCGATGCCGCCGCCGATGATTATCATATCTGGCCATAATAATTTTTCGAGTTCTGCAATGTAACGATTTAACCGCTTTGACCATTTCTTTAAACTCAAATCTTCGCGTTTGCGCGCGGCGTCCGAAGCACGGAATTCGGCAATTTCTCCTTTGATTTCAAGATGACCAAATTCGGTATTTGGCAATAAAACGCCATTATAAAAAACAGCAGTGCCGATACCTGTGCCTATTGTTGTCATTATTATTGTTCCTTTTTTATTTTTTGCAGCGCCGAATTTTATTTCTGCCAGTCCAGCGGCATCAGCATCATTAATTATAGTAGCGTTTAGTTTATATTTGTGTTTTAATTCTTTGGCAAGGTCAATACCAACCCAAGAATTGTCAATATTAGCCGCTGTGCAAATAACGCCGCTTTTTACAACTGCTGGAAATCCGCAGCCGATTTTTCCGCGCCATTTGAAATGTTCGGTTAATTCAATCAAGACATTTATTATATCCTGCGGTTTGCCGCCTGCCGGCGTTTCTATTCTAAATCTTTCAGTAAGCAGCTTACCGGTTTTTATATCAACAATCGCTCCTTTGATACCAGAACCGCCAATATCAATCCCTAAAATTTTATTATTCATTTTTTTCTCATTATTAAAAAAATTATAAATTATTATAATTATAATATTTAATAATAAAAATATCAATAAATTTTTTGATTTGATTGTGAAAAAAAGAAAAAGCCGTGCTGTGCAAAAATTCCAATATTTTTAACTAGCGAAAATGTATAAATATTTTAGAAATATGTAAAAAATTAAAATAATTTTTTAAAAGTAAAAAATAAAAAACAAATTTTAATATTTTTATCTCGTAAGATTAGAGTTTTTTTTAATTTTAAATTAATATTCTTACCTTCAAATACAACTGTAATTTTGATGATATTTGAATAACCCTGATTTTGTAAATCGAGAGCATAAAGTTTTTTTGAGATTTGTTTGAATGTCTCTTATAATGTTTGTTCTAATGTTTTATCTTCAAGCGTCAAGTATACCTAACATAAATGCTTGATATACTTTATCCAGATGATTGCCACTTAAATTAAAATATGAAAATGCTGATATAAAATATTTTTGAATTTATGATTGAAAATATTTTTATATTATCTCCGTCAAGCAGCGCTTTGAGTATTTTTAGTATACCGCATAATTTCAAATGTTTTTGTAAACCATTCTTCAATTAAATTTTTAAAACATAATTTCACTTTGTAATTTGTTAGTTCGAGTAGGCATTCGTTTTTTCATAATTTGAATATATACGATTTGCAGTTAAAAATTAATAAAAAAAATATAAAGTAAAAAAACGATTCCGCCACTGTCTGTTTTATTCTTGACAAAATTTAATTCAATATTTATTATACTAAAAAATATTTTTTTTAGAGGTGTTTAGAAAATGTCAGATAAAATTGTATATTTGAATTCTGATAATTTTTCAGATGAAGTGGAAAAATATAGTGGTGTAGTGCTTGTTGATTTTTATGCTGATTGGTGTGGTCCGTGCAGAATGCTTGCGCCTGTAATAGAACAGCTTGCCAATGAATATGCTGGCAGAGCGAAAATTTGCAAAATAAATACAGATGACGCACAAAGTATAGCGTATAAATATCAAATCAGCGGAATACCGACTGTTATATTATTCAAAAATGGCAAAATTGTTGAAACAATAGTAGGATTTCGTCCGAAAGAGCATTATTCAAAGATTTTGAGTGCTAATTTATAAATGAAAATAGTTATTTTAAAAATATTTTGAGGAGAAAATATTTTGTTTTGGGAAAAAGATATTGAAACAATCGACAGAAAATCATTAGAAAAATATCAATTAAAATTATTGAAAAAAGCGATAGATTACGCTAAAAACAGCAGATTTTATAACCGAGTATTTGCTGAGCAAAAAGTATCGAGCGATGATATAAATACAATAGATGATTTAAAAAAAATACCTTTTACTACGAAGCAAGATTTGCGCAATGAATTTCCAGATGGATTTATTGCAGTAGATAAATCAGAAATTGTGCGATTGCATTCGTCGAGTGGCACGACAGGTCAAGCGACAGCAATATATCATACTCAACGAGATTTAAATATCTGGACGAATTTAGTAGCGCGTTCTTTGTATATGGCTGGCTTTCGCAAAACTGATATTTTTCAAAATATGATGGGCTATGGATTATTTACAGGTGGTTTGGGGTTGCATTATGGCGCAGAAAAATTAGGAATGCTTGTGATACCCGCTAGTTCTGGTAATTCTCATCGTCAGATAGAATTAATGCGCAATTATAAAGTCACGGCTGTGCATATTATCCCGAGTTTTGCGTTTTATTTGTATAAAGTATTTCAGGAATTAGGATTTGACCCTAAAAAAGATACTTGTTTAAGTAAAGCGGTGATTGGTGCAGAACCGCATACAGAAGCAATGCGGCAAAAGATAGAAGAATTATACGGAATATCAGCATATAATTGCTATGGGTTATCTGAAATGAACGGACCTGGCGTTGGATTTGAATGCGAATATAAAAACGGTATACATATTTGGGAAGATAATTATATTGTTGAAATAATCAATCCTGATACATTAGAGCCGACGCCAGAAGGAGAATACGGCGAGTTAGTTTTGACTATTTTAAATCGCCGCGCTACGCCGCTGTTCAGATATCGCACGCGCGATATTACAAGATTAATAGACAGTAAAAATCCTTGTAAATGCGGACGAACGCATTTGCGAATAGATAGAATCAAAGGCAGAAGCGACGATATGTTTATATTTAAAGGCGTTAATGTTTTTCCGCAACAGATTGAAAAAATTATTATGGAAACTCGCGAGTTAGGTAATAATTATCTTATTGAATTATCATCTGAAAATATGATAGAAAAAATGGTTTTGAAAGTAGAAATTAATCCTGACGCTTTTCATGGTAGCGTTGAAGAATTAGAAGCAGTTAGAAAAAGATTAATAAATCGTATAAAAGATGAAATTTGGATTTCGCCGAAAGTAGAATTAGTAGAATATAATTCTTTACCTGTGTCAGAAGGTAAAGCGAAAAGAGTAATAGACAACAGAAAAAAATAATAAAGAAAGGATGAAATTTTATGACAAAACAAATTTCGGTGTTTAGCGAAAATAAACCGGGCAAATTAGCACAGATAACTAAAATTTTAAAAGATAATGATATAAATATCCGCGCTATGAAATTGTCGTCATCCGGCGATTTCGGAGTAGTGAAATTTTTAGTTGATAAACCGGATGAATGTTATGTAAAATTAAAAGAAAAAGGAATATCGGTATATAAACGCGATATAGTAGCTATAATTTTAAAAGACGAGCCTGGCGGATTATTTGATATAGCGGATAAACTTGCAAAAAATAATATTAATATTGAAGATGCATACGCGTATGTTATTGAAGATAAAAAAATCGCAGTTTTGATTATCGAAACAAACAACACAGAAAAATTAAAGCAAGCGCTCGATGAAAATAAAATTGATTATTATAAAGATCCGAGTTTTTATGAAAAATAATTTTTTTTTAGGGAATGAGATTATGAAAAAAATCGCGGTAATTTTAGTATTTTTATTTAGTTTTATTGATTTTGTTTTTGCTAATATTAATCTTATGAAATTAAATAATATTCAAGCGCAAGTGAATAATGAAGTAGTATCTTTGATTGATGTTAATCGCGCATTGCTTGAATATATCGAGCAAGGCATAGATATAAATAATAAAGAATTGCAGCATCGAATTATTTTAGAACAGATACAAGACAAGATATTAGAACAATTGCTCGTAAAATTTGAAATGGAAATTAATGATGCGGATATAAAAAATATTGCACTTAATAAAATAGAAGAAGAGCGCGCGTCATTTCCTAATGAGAACGAATATATAAATTATTTGCGGTCTCAGGGATTGACATTGGAAAGTTATCTTGCTAAACTTATCGAGCAAATTCAAAACTCCAAAGAATTAAAAAAAAAATTAGCGCAGGAAAAATTTATTAATGCTCAAATTGGAAATGCTATTACTATTCCATTAGAATGGCTTGAGACAAGATATGATTATTCGATAATACTTGTTAAAGAACAATCGGAAATATTGGATATATTATTAAAACTTCGGCGCGGCGAAAAATTTGAAGAATTAGCGGACAAATATTCAATCAATAAAAATTATCCTCAGGGCAGAGTCGGCTGGAAAGATATTAATGAAAATCTATTGGCGATTGAATATTATCTATTGTCATTAGAGCCGGGCAGAATAAGCGGATATTTTCCGCTAACATCAGATAATGGCTCTGATTTTTACGGCTATGCTGTTATCAAACTCAACGACCGCAAACGAGTGTCTAAAAAAACTATACTTGATGAATTAAGTCAAAAAGAATTCAATAAGAATTACAGCGAATTGACTCCGATAAACAAAGATATTATCAACGGACAATATGACAAATACATAAAATTAAAAGAACGCAAATTATTTGCTGTGCGACTGTCAATATTAAAAAATGATTTATTGAAAAAAATCTGGGATTCGGCTTTTGTCTCGATAAAAGAATAAATAAAATTTTCTTATTAAGAATAATTTTGAAAATTATTTGTTTGTTTAACAAAAAATCTGATGGTATCCAAAAATAAAATAAAAAGATTGATAAAATATATTGTATTTGCCGTTGGATTTTGAGGGCTTTATAAATGTTGCAGTGTTATAAATGCCAGCATTTTGAAATTAGATACAGTGACCCGATTAATCGCTACGGCTGTTCGGCGCTGGGGTTTAAGTCAGTTGATGCTAATTGGTATTGGTTGCATATGCCCTGTCCGTGTTTTGTCGAGAATCCAAAAAGAAAAAAACGCCAACCCGAAAATAATAATGAAAACGAAAATAACAAGCAGTCAGATAATCGAGATGCTTCTTCTAATATAATAGATATAGTGATTTAAACTTATGGAATTATTTAGATTTGAGAATGTCTCATATACTACTTTAGACAAAAAATTCAGTTTAAAAAATATAAATTGGACGATTAATAATTTTGAAAACTGGATAATTTTAGGCGCTAATGGTTCAGGAAAGACAACATTATTGAAAATGATATACGGCTTTATTAGACCGAATGAAACTGGCTGTTTATACTGGCGCGGCGAATTATTGCCGAATCTTTATGAATTGCGCAAAAGTATCGGATTTATTTCGAATTTTATTGTTGAAAAAATTCCGCATTCTGAAAAAGTATTTGATACTGTTATTTCCGGTAGATTTGCAATGTTAGGTTATTGGGAATATGCTCAACCGTATAAAGGAATAATAGAACAAGCAGAACAATTATTAATCAAATTTAATTGCGCGCAGTTTAGAGATAGAGAATTTACAACATTATCACAAGGCGAACGCCAACTTATTATGCTTATTAGATGTCTAATGGCAGAACCGTATTTAATTATTTTAGACGAGCCCTGCGCCGGATTAGATGTAAAAAACCGCGAGTTTTTTTTGAAAAATTTAGCTGTGATTATGCAAGAAAATAAAAATATTGCATTTATTTTTGTTACTCATCATATAGATGAAATTATCAAACCATTCAAAAAAATTTTAATGTTGAAAAATGGCGAAATAATAAAGCAGGGAGATATTGATAGCGAATTAACAGAGGAAAATTTGCAATTATTATTTGATATTGATTTGAAACTTGTAAAATTTAAAAATAGATATTCATTAATATTTGAAGAAGATTGAGTTGGTTTAATGCTTTTCAAAAATCAGATAATTACTTGTAGAATTTTACGGACTGGCTATTCAGCAGAAGGTATTGCAGAAATTGACGGAATGATTGTATTTGTTGAAAATGCGTTGCCTGACGAACTTGTCGAAATTAAAATTATCAAACTTACAAAAAAATTTGCAATCGGAAAATTATTGAAAATTTTAGAAAAATCGCAATATCGTTTGAATCTTGGACTTTGTCAAAATTATAATTGCGGCGGCTGTCAACTGATTTTTGTTGACTATGATTATCAACTAAAATTAAAAGAAAATATTATTCAATCGGCATTTCGTCAGAATGCAAAAATTCCTGATTTAAAAATTAACAGCGTTATAAAAGCTGTGCAAATTTTTCATTATAGAAATAAGATAATTTTGCCAGCAGGCATAGATGAAAATAATCAGCCGCAATTGGGTTTTTATATGCGGCGTAGTCATCACATCATTAATATTGATAATTGTAAATTACATCCGAAAATAACAGATAAAATAATTGATATTACAAAAAAATTTCTTATAAACGCAAAAATTAGTATTTATGATGAAATACAGCATACAGGCATTTTTAGAAATTTAATGATTAGATATAATAATGATTTATCTGAAATTATGATTGTTCCAATTATTAATGCTGACGAACTGCCGCATAATGAATTATTTATAAAAATGATAAGAGCAGAAATATCAGAAATAAAATCCGTAGCGTGTTGTATAAATAAAAATAAGGGCAATGTCATATTAACAGATAATTTGAAAAAAATTGACGGCGCTGATTATATTACTGCTCAATTATCAAAAAAAAAATATCAGATAAGCGTAAATACTTTTTTTCAAGTTAATTATGAACAAACAGAAAAATTATACGAGTATATAAGAAAATTAATAATAGATAGGGGTAAAGAATTATCTGACAAACCTATTATTTTTGATTTGTATTCTGGTATTAGTTCGATAGGTATTTACATTTCGGATTTAGCAGAATATATTTATTCAGCTGAAGAAAATCCGTCAGCTGAAAAACTTGCAAATATAAATTTTAAGATAAATAATATAACAAATATTAGGCATATTACAGGCAAAAGTATTGATGTAATAAAAAAATTAATTGCTCAAAATATAAAGCCGAATATTGTAATTTTAGATCCGCCGCGTAAAGGTTGCGAAAAAGAAGAATTAGAAATTTTAGGAGAATTGAGCGATTATATTATCTATGTGTCTTGTCAACCAACAACTCTTGCAAGAGATGCGCAGATATTGCTTTCTCGCGGATTTACAATAAAAAATATTCAGCCGCTTGATATGTTTCCGAATACATTTCATATTGAAACCATTTGCGAATTTGTAAAAAACTGAGCGAAGAAAAAAATAGAAATAAATGGCAGACTGAAATAATAATTTATTTCACCGCAAAAATGCGAATTAATAAAAAAATATTTTTTATTATTATATTAGACTATTTTGTGGTTGATGTAGATATAATTAATTTTATCGAAGGGTTACAATTCGGATATTCTTATTAAATGCCTTCGGTGTTTTTTTAGTTTATTAGTAATAAGAAAAATTTGCTCCTAAAAAATATAGA
>JAKPEO010000014.1 GCA_029551925.1 bacterium | reverse complement strand
ATTTTAAATTTTCATCTGATAATATTTCGTCGCGTAAAATACAGGTTTCTAAAAAATCGCAACTCCGGCAATATTTATTTTTTTGTGGCGGAAACAGTGCTATTGCGATTTGTTTTAAGTCTTCATTATTTGTTATTTCCTGCTGTTTTGTTTGATATTGTTTGATTTTTTCCATCATTTCAGCAGCAGTTTCATCTATTTTTTGTATTAATTCACCTATTCTTTCTATGACTTTTGAGGTAGAAATTTTTTTATCAAATTCCAACATAAATAAACTGACTTGTTTAATTTTCATACCAAATACTCGCTGCGCAGCCCAATAATATATAGATAACTGGTCGTCGCTATCTATATCTTCTTGTGTTCTGTCGGTCGGCTCTGTTTTGTAATCTAAAATTTCAAATGAACCGTCGTCTAATTTGTCTATTCTATCAATATAGCCGTTCATTATTACATTGTTTCCGAGCGGTAGTTCAAAATACGCTTCCATTGAATGCGCTGGTTTGAAATTTTTCGGGTCTCCGACAAAACGATTATAATAATTTATCAGCATTTGTTTGCCTTTGTCATAATAGCGTTTTTTTTCGTCTGCATTTTGATAGCCGCTCTGAAATTTTTCGAATATTCTGTCGTAAATAGTCAATAAATATTCTAATGTCCGTGGTGTTTTGTCAAATTCATTATAGAATTTTTCAAATGTCTCATGCACAGAATGACCTAAATCAAAAAACGGCTGCGGCGCTGACGGAATCTTATCAATATACCGCAGTTTCCAACTATATTGACAATTTTTAAAACCTGAATATTTTGAATAACTCAATTTTATTCTGTTATTATAAGTTTCTAAATTTTCGTTGATATATGAAAATGGCTTGATGCGCCAGACCGCGCAATTGCCGTAATAGTCGCAATACGGACACCAGCCAGTAATTTTAGCGAGTTTCTGAGGTTCATTTACTTGTTCACTATATAATTTTGGTCCGTGAAAAATATAATTTTTATTTATATCGACAATTTCAGCGTTTTTATTTGCGCTGTTTTCTAAAATTGATATATTATAAATATCTTCTTTTATTCTACGTTCAAATATAAGATTTTCATTTGGCGAGGAAATAAATTCTATTTCTTCAGCGCTATCAAGAAACAAAAAACTTACTATTATTTTTTTATTTTTATATTGTTTATTTTGTTCTGCGGCTAATACGCTTACAATAAATCTAATGTCGTTTTTTAGATATTCTTTGTTTTCTGGAATTTTGCCGATTTTTAAAAATGATAATTTAACATAATCTTTTTTGTAAATTATTCTGTTGATAAGCGCGGAAATTTTGTATTTTTTTATGGTTAATGTCAGAAATTCTTTTACAATAATATCAGTTAAATCGTCAGGTATTAATTTATAAAAATAGTTTTCAACCATTTTTCTTGCAGCATATATATGCGGCTCGTCAGAATCTATATTTTCTATATCGCTCGAACGGATTAATGATTCATACGCGAATGAAATATCTATATCAGATTTTTTTGTTATCTTGTTGAATTCGATATTTTTATGGAAATCAAAAACAAAATTTTCTATTATATTGTATAGACCTAAATAATCAAAATCCGCACTTTCTTTTTTTTTCGCTATTGCTAATTTGCTTTGCTGCGCTTTATCTATAAATTTGTATTTATACGAGAGCGGACATTTTTCAATAGCGTCAAAATGCGATTTTGTTAATCTTATTTCTTGATTAAAATACATTACGCCGACACTTCCTTTTTGTTTTTATTTGACAAGTTTTAATAAAAAATATCGTCAATAAATTAAAAAAAATATTTTTTTAACCTATTATTCTTTTTATCATTTCGCTGATTTCTTTTATTTTTATAGGTTTTGCTAAATATGAATCAGCGCCGGCTTCGTATATTTTTTCAATATCATTTAGTTTTGTAAGCGAAGTTAATGCAATGATTGGGATATTCTTGGTCGGCTCAAAATTTTTAAAATATCGGATTGTCTCAAATCCGTCCATTTCAGGCATCATCATATCAATAATCATTAGATCAGGCTTGAAATTTACTGCTTTTGTGCCGGCTTCTATTCCGTTTTTCGCTGTTTCTATTGAATAACCAGCAGCGCTTAAATTAACTTCTAATACATCTAAAATATCTTGTTCGTCATCTACGCATAATATTCGCTTTTTTGTTAGATCTTCGCTCATTTCCTTCATAAACATATTATTTTTACGAACGAATTCTTCTAAATCTACAAGTCGCAATTTGTATTGGCCGCCAGCAGTTTGAAATGCTTTTAAATTATGATTTTGTATCCAGTTTCGTATTGTGCGCGCTGATACGCAACATCTTTTAGCTGCTTCCTGTGTAGATATTACAATATCCTCTTTTGGTATTTCAGAATTATTATTTTTCATATAAACCTCTTTTTCTTACATTTCCGTTTTTTCTATTATATAGCGTTTTATATTTTTGTCAAGTTTTTATTTTGGTATTAGAGCGCAAAATGCAAAATAAATTTTTGCGT
This sequence comes from bacterium, assembly GCA_029551925.1. GTDB lineage: Bacteria > JAGOBX01 > JAGOBX01 > JAGOBX01 > JAGOBX01 > JAKPEO01. The sequence continues at coordinate 18,114 of JAKPEO010000014.1, read as the reverse complement.
TTTTTTTAGCAATCAATACCGCAAGTTTAGAAATTTCTAAACTTGCGGTATTGAATTATTTTTTTAATTTTCAAATTCAAATGCGACAAATCTGCCGATACAGGATTCTAATTCAATTGCGCGCCATAAAAACGCGCCGATCCATACTCTTTTATTTTTCAATAAATCAATATCGCCGCCGATATTTTCAGCGTGCACTAATCCTTTTGGAAATAATTTTAAATGCATAACTTGATAAAATTTATCTAATGGGAACATTTCATCCCAAGTTTTGCAATATTTTTCTTTTAGTTTTTTTTCTGCTTCTGCGAATAATTTTGGATGCCAAGTGCGCAGAATTGTATTCATCGGATGGTCCGCGCTTCCGCAGTCAACGCCAATCCATTTGAATTTCATATCAAGTGCCCATTCTGCAAAATCAGGTGAAGGACCAGGATGTTTTACCATATACCTCACTTCATCTGCTTCTGGTTGATCCCAACCGTATCTATGATAGCCGGTATTAATAATTAGAATGTCGCCTTTTTTTATATCAGCGCGGTCAGTCAGCATTTTAGGAGTATATAAATCATAATCACCGACAGCATCTGAAATATCTACAACTACTCCGTCTCCGCACCATTCTTCAAGCGGCACATCGCCGATTGTTCTGCCATTAGCGCAAAAATGTATTTCACCGTCCATATGCGTGCCTACATGATTACTTGTAGTAATTATTTGACCATTTGCGCCCTGCCCCATATGAGCGCCTGCTAGTCTTTTGAAATATTGAACTTGCAAAGGCACATAACTTGGCCAGGGCGGAGTATGCACGCTCAATCTTTGTGTTAAATCATACATTTTTATTTTCATAATTAAAAAATACCTCCTCTATTTTTTTTATTAAATCCAAATTAAAATATTAAGGTAATTTATCAGCAATTTGTATTTTTTTTGTTTGATGACTAATAATATCATTTGCGTATTTGCGCAATTGCGCAAATACGCAAATGTATTAAATAAAACAGCACATTAATGCCAAAGCATTTTTACAATTTTTTTTAAACGCTAATAAATCAGCGCTATTTTTTTAATATCTTCCGCGCGGCGTATAATGCGTATGTAATAATTTATGCGCTTTATGACTATTCGGTTCACCGAAGTATTCTTTATAAATTTGTAAAATTTCAGGATTTTCATGAGATTTACGGAGCGCTAATGCTTCATCTTCAGAATAAATTGCTCTTGCGCGCGCTTCGCGTATTTCTAAATTTGTAGGTATCGGCTGGCCGCCGCCGCCTAAACAACCGCCCGGGCACGCCATAATTTCAATAAAATGCCAGAACCCTCTGCCGGCTAATATTTCATCTACAATTTTTTTTGCGTTTGCTGTGCCGTGCGCTACTGCTATTTTTACTTCTGCGCCTTCTAAAAATTTATATTCTGGTTTTACTTTTTCAAATTTTATAACTGCTTCGCGTATCCATTCCATACCGCGCACTGGCATAATATCTAAGTTTTTAAATGGCACTTCGCGACCAGTTACTATTTCATATACTGTTCGCAGCGCCGCTTCCATAACTCCGCCAGTTGCTCCAAAAATCAACCCCGCGCCAGAACCTAATCCTAACGGATGGTCAAAATCGCTTTCTGTTAATTCCGGTAAATTAATACCTGCTTCTTTTATCATTTGCGCCAATTCACGCGTAGTTAAGCCGTAATCTACATCTTTATAACCGCTTGATTTCATTTCAGGACGATTGCATTCAAATTTTTTTGCAGAGCACGGCATTAATGCGACTGTAACTATTTTTGCTGGATCTACTCCGGTTTTTTCAGCGTAATATGTTTTTAATATTGCGCCAAACATCTGCTGCGGACTCTTGCAAGTAGAAAGATTATCTAATATTTCAGGATAAAAATGCTCAGCGTATTTTACCCAACCTGGACAGCAGGAAGTAAACATCGGCAATTTAACTTTTTTGTTTTTATTGACTAATACTTCTTTTACTCGCGTTAAAAATTCCGTGCCTTCTTCCATTATGGTTAAATCCGCTGTGAAATTAGTGTCAAATACTTTATCAAAACCGAGCATTCTTAATGCTGTATTTAATTTTTTTGTGACGCTCGTACCTGCTGGCAATCCGAACAACTCGCCGATTGCCGCCCGCGGTGATGGCGCTGTCTGAATTATAACTATTTTGTTTGGGTCGTCTATCGCTTCCCATACTTGTTCAGTTGGGTCGTTCGCTCTTAATGCTGAAGTAGGACAGCGATTGATACACTGCCCGCAATTAATACATACTACTTCCGCTAATGGCTTATCAAAAAATGTTTGCACTTTTGTATCTATTCCGCGGTTTGCCGCTTCTAAAACTCCTACTTCTTGTAAATCTACGCAAGTGCGTATGCATCTTTTGCATAATATACATTTATCTTTATCGCGTACAACAGCATATGATGATTTATCTACTTTATAGCGCGGCGTTGTTACATGACCAAAACGCAATTGGTCAATACCATATTCCTGCGCTAATTTTTGCAATTCGCAATTCAAATTCCTGAAACAAGAATAACATTCGCCAAAATGATTTGCAAGCATTAATTCTAATACAAATTTTCGAGCTTTGCGGACTTTTTCAGATGATGTTTTTATTTTTATCGGACGGTCAACAACATAGGTGCACGCTGTTTTTAATGTGCGTTCACCTTCTATTTCTACTACGCATACACGACAAATACCAGCTACGCATAAGTCCTCATGATAACACAAACTCGGTATATGAATATTATGTTTGCGCGCTGCTTCTAATATAGTGAGCCCTTTATCTACTTCTAATTCTTTATCGTTAATTGTTACTTTGATTTTTTCACCTGTTAATTTTCGCTCTTTGCCAGAGCCGGCGCCGCACGCTGCGTTCGAGCACTGCGCTAAATTCAGTTTTTCCGCTGATTTTTGTTCTTTTTCTTTTTTCGTTTTTTTTGTATCTTTATTAGCCATAAAATTTTATCCTCCGTTTTTTTCAAAATTAATCATTAACCTTTTTCGGTCTTGCTAATATCTCGCCTTTGAAATTGTCTATAATTGATAAAAACGCATTTGGCGAGGTCTGCCCTAATCCGCATTTTGATGTGTATTTCATTGATTCGGCTAATTTTCTTAATACTTTTAAATAATTTATCGAGCATTCTCCGCGCTCTAATTTTTCTACCGCTTCTAATAACCGATAATTCCCCTCTCTGCAAGGCGTGCATTGTCCGCAAGATTCTTCAACAAAAAATTCAATGAAATTTTTCAAAACTTTTAGCATATCGCGTGATTTATTAAATACTATTATTGAGCCGCCGGGCGGTAAACTTTCAAATGCCAGCGGTTTGTCAAAATCTTTTTTTGAAATGCAAATACCGGATGCACCGCCAACTTGCACTGCTTTTGTATCGCGTGCTCCTACTAATTCCAATATTTCAGCAATAGATACGCCAAATGGTAATTCATATACTCCGGGAAATTTTACATCTCCTGAAATACTAAATAATTTCGAGCCCTTAGATTTTTCCGTGCCTATCTCCATAAACCAATCTGCGCCTTTATTTATTATATACGGCACATAACTGAATGTTTCAACATTATTAACAACAGTAGGACAACCTAAATATCCTTCGTCTGTTGGAAATGGGGGTTTATTGCGCGCTTCGCCGCGATTGCCTTCGAGCGATTCTATTAACGCTGTTTCTTCGCCACAAATATACGCACCAGACCCTAATACTATTTCAATATCAAAATCAAAACCGCTATTTAAAATATTTTTGCCTAAATATCCGATTTTTCTTAATCTATTTAATACCTTGTCTAATTTCTTTAATAAATATCTGTATTCGCCGCGTAAATAAACTATGCCTTTATTAGAACCGACCGCTTTGCCTGCGATAGTCATACCTTCAAATAATTTTTCGGAATAATCAGACAATAATATTCTATCTTTAAATGTGCCTGGCTCGCCTTCGTCAGCATTGCATACTATATACTTTGGAGTCTTTTGCGCTTTTGCTGTCGCTTGCCATTTCAGACCTGTTGGAAATCCAGCGCCGCCGCGCCCGCGCAATGTAGAACGAATCATTATATCAATGATTTTTTCTGGCGACATTTTTAACGCTATACTCAAACCATAGCCGGGTGTAAATTCAGAAAATAATATTTGCTTTTTGCTATCAATCAACATTGCTATCGCCTCCTCTTGCATATTTTTCTATTATCTCAACAACTTTTTCAGGGTCCAGATTATAATAAATGTCATTATTAATTAACATTGCCGGACCTTGATTGCACATTCCCATACAATTTGTATATTCTAATGTGAATAATCCGTCTTTTGTTGTTTCACCAACTTTTATTCCTAATTCATTTTCAATTGTATTGATTATTTTATCTTTGCCGTTTAAATCACAAACTATCGTTTTGCATACGCGAATTACATATTTTCCTTTAGGTTTAGTATTTAAAAACGAGTAGAATGTCGCTACACCATAAACCTCCGAAGGACTGATTTTTAAACAACTCGCGACATTTTGTAAAACTTGTTCTGATAAATAGTTATATTTATCATTAAGTTCTTGTAAAATTCGCAATAAATTCTCGCGCTTATTACCGTATTTCTCGACAATGCTTTTGATTTCATTAGCAAGGATTTCTTCCTGATACCTAAACATTAAATACCGCCCCCTTTATTATTTATATTTTGAAGTATTTTATTTAGTTTTAAGAAAAAAACAATTAAAAAAATAATTTTAATAAAAAATTTCAATACTATCGCCTATATTTGATTTTAATAATTTTGATGCTTTTTTATAACTCGCGGAAATTTCTAATAATCCTGAATCGCCTATTAACATCGCTATTTTTTTGATTTCATTATATGTTTCTGCTTTTTCGCTGATTTTCAGATTCTTTATTTTTAAATGCTGAATTTTAAAAAAATCGTTTTTTGGAATTTTATAATTTGTGATTATATTGCCGAATTTATCTATATGAACAACTATACATTTTACGCAATTATCTCGTTTGATTACTTTTAATTCTTTTAGTTCTATTATTTCAATTTTATTTTTATCTGTAATTTCAAATATTTTTTTTCTGTTGTTTGCTAAAATGCCGGCTGCTACGGCAATAGCATCACGCGCTAAAAAATTTATACAAAGGTCGGTTTTGGTTAGTTTTGCTATATTTTTTAGCGATAATTTATACGCTGAATAATTAGTGAAATTTTGCAGCGCTAATGTCGCAATGCCATTGTTTGCGCAAATTACATATTGCTCGTTAATTTTAATAATTATTATTTCTTTATTGGCATCGCAATTTTTAGAATCAACGGAAACTATATGTATTGTGTTTTTTGGAAAATTGTTAAGCAAACTATATAAAAAATAATTTGCGCTTAAAATATCAAAGGCATTTAATGAATGAGTTACATCAATAATTTTCGCAGTTTTTGAAATACGCCAAATAACTGATTTTACTAATGCCGCATAAATTTCAGAGCCGCCGAAATCTGTTGTTAATGTTATTATTTTATCGCTGGTCATAAATAATAAAATTTTTGATTTATTTCTTAATTTAAAGATGAAATTCCTGTTTTGTTAATCTTGTCATTAAAGCACTTACAGATTGTTTTGGAGTCATTTCGTTTTTTATTACTTTTAATACTTGTTCGCAAATCGGCATCTCGATATTTTTGGTTTTGGCTAATGAGCAAACTGATTCTACTGTTGACAGTCCTTCAATAATCTGCCCTATTTTTAATTTTATATTTTGGATTTGTTCGCCTTCGCCTAAATATTTGCCGCAGCGATAGTTTCTGCTGTGAATACTGCCGCAGGTTACGATTAAATCTCCTAATCCCGACAATCCTGCAAATGTTTGCGGCTTTGCGCCAAATGCCGCGCCAAACCGCGTAATTTCCGCTAATCCGCGTGTGATGAGCGCTGCTCGAGCATTATCGCCTAATTTTAAACCGTCGCATATGCCAGCAGCAATCGCTATCACATTTTTTACTGCTCCGCCTATTTCTGCGCCGATTAAATCATCACTCGTATATACTCGAAAATAATCAGTATTAAAAATTTCTTGACATATTAGCGCCTGCTGTTTGTTTAATGACGCTACTATTACTGATGTCGGCAGTTTTTGTGATACTTCTTCTGAATGCGAAGGACCAGTTAATACGCAATATTGATTTAAAATTTCGCAGCTGAAAAGTTCTGTGAATATTTCTGATATTCTTTTTAGTTTTTGCAGTTCTATACCTTTTGATAAATTGATTATAACCTTATTTTTTATTAGTTCTTTCGAAATATTTTCAAATACGGATCTTATAAATTGCGTTGGTATCGCAATAACTAAATATTCTGCTTGTTTTATTGCGGAAATTAAATTGAATTCTATTTCAATATTATCTGGTAATTTAATGTTTGGCAGATACCTTTTATTTTCGCGGTATTGCGCTATTTCTTTTAGATGATTTTCGATTTTATCCCATAAAATTATTTGATAATTTTTTGCTGCTAATAAAATCGCAATAGTCGCGCCCCAACTGCCAGCGCCTAATACCGCTATTTTTTTCATATCGCTAATTATATTTTGATATTATTTTTTTTCAATAAATTTTGTGTTTTTTTTATGCGATTTTTTTAATGTCTCAAAAATATAAAAATAAACTAAATCAAAATCACGCTTGACTAAATTAATAGACGACTATATAATTTATGAAAATTTTTTAGAAAAAAATGATGCTAATGATTAATTATAATAATTTTATGATAGAAGAAGATTATAACAGCGCTAAAAAAATATTGGAAATTTCGCAATTCTTTTTGAATCTCGAAAATGCTTTTTTTATTTATAATATCACAAAAGCAATAAATATAACTAATGATGATTCGATAGAAATTCAAACCTCGCCTGTTTCGCAGGGCAGTTTTAAAATTAGAATAGAACAATTAGCCACTAATCAAATTATTAGAGGTAAAGAATTTTTAGATTATGAAATTTCAAATATTCAGGAAGGCGATTATGCATACAGCATAAAATATAAAGGGAAAAATTATTTTGTTAATTTGAAAATATTATCAGAACATACGAATTTTGAAATTATATCACAATTGATTGAAAGTATAAATAATTTGAAATTGCCAATAACAGCTAAAGTTGAAAATCATTTAAATAATATATATATATTGATTAGCGCTAATGATACAGGTCTTGAAAATTCGTTTTTTATTAAGGATATGGTCGGTGATATAATAAAAAAATATATTGGCGATATTTCCGAAAATCAAGAACAGGCAAAAAATTCTATATTTTATATTAATGATAAACTCTATGATTTTCCAACAAATGAATTTTATATTGAAGATTATAATATAAAAGTAATTTTGAAAAAAGCAAATTTAACAGAACAGAAAATCGAAATTGTTAAGGATTTTGATACAATATATCATATTATAGTTTTTTTTGTTCAAAAAATATCGGAATTTATTGAAAAATTAGGAAAAAAAACAGATGCTCATTCAAATTTGATTATTTCTAATATGTTTGATGAATTGCTCGATAATTCTGAAAAATTAAAAAATGTCGGCATTAATATTGATTATAAATTAAAAAAAATAATTGTTGAATATGAACAATTGAAAAATGCAATAAAAAACAATATCAATGAAATAATAAATGTATTTTCAGCGGCAAATGGTTTTACTCAACTAGTAAATAAAAAAATTACTGAATATTTGCAAATGCCTTTTGATTTATATTCTCCCTATAATATTAACTTTGAGGAATTTCAGTATATACCATATTTTTATAATATCTATAATCCGTATGAATTTAAAATAAATATTTTGAAATTATAATTTTTTTGATGTCTTGATATATGATTTTGTTGAAAAATAATATCTAATATACTGACAAATAAAATAAACAATATAAAATAAAAAAAAAACTTGACAATTGAAAAAAAGTTTGTTATATTCACTGCATATTAAATTTAAAATAAACTTTTGTTTATTGATTAGCATATATTGAAAGTTCATATAATTATTCTTCTATATTAAAGATAATTATGAACCTTAAATTTTCTAAAAAAAATAACAGGAAAATTTAAGTCCAACAGATAAAATCTGATAATTAATATATTGAAAAACAAAAAGAAAAAAAATAAAAGCAAAAAAACTTGACAAAATAAAAAAAATAGATTATATTATTTATGTTTTTTATTTTAGAAAAAATAAAAAGAAATTCTTTTGAATTTCGCGGAAAATAAAGATATTTGAAAAAATAGCCCGGATCCCTTAAAATTCTTTTGAAATAAAAAAGATTAAACTTTTAACCAATAATCATTGGAGAGTTTGATCCTGGCTCAGGATGAACGCTGGCGGCGTGCCTAACACATGCAAGTCGAGCGAGAAAGTGGGAGCAATCCCGCGAGTAAAGCGGCGGACGGGTGAGTAATATATGAGGAAACTACCGTTTAATGTGGGATAACAGTTGGAAACGACTGATAATACCGCATGTGCTTATAAGTCGGCATCGATTTATAAGTAAAGGTGGCCTATGCTTGCAAGCTACCGTTAAACGAGGTTCTCATATTCTATCAGCTAGTTGGTAAGGTAACGGCTTACCAAGGCGACGACGGATAGTTGGTCTGAGAGGATGACCAGCCACACTGGGACTGAGACACGGCCCAGACTCCTACGGGAGGCAGCAGTGAGGAATATTGCGCAATGGAGGAAACTCTGACGCAGCGACGCCGCGTGGATGATGAAGCCTTTAGGGGTGTAAAGTCCTTTCGGCAGGGAATAATAAGTACTATATGAATAAGATAGTATGATGAAGGTACCTGCAGAAGAAGCCCCGGCTAACTACGTGCCAGCAGCCGCGGTAATACGTAGGGGGCGAGCGTTATCCGGAATTACTGGGTGTATAGGGCGCGTAGGCGGTTATTTAAGTCAGGTGTGAAATTTCAGGGCTTAACTCTGAAATTGCATTTGAAACTAAATAGCTAGAGTGCAGGAGAGGAATGTAGAATTCCCGGTGGAGCGGTGAAATGCATAGATATCGGGAGGAATACCAATGGCGAAGGCAGCATTCTGGACTGTAACTGACGCTGAGGCGCGAAAGCGTGGGGAGCAAACAGGATTAGAGACCCTGGTAGTCCACGCTGTAAACGTTGGGTACTAGGTGTGGGAAGCAATCAATCTTTCCGTGCCGCAGCTAACGCATTAAGTACCCTACCTGGGGACTACGAGCGCAAGCTTAAAACTCAAAGGAATTGACGGGGGCCCGCACAAGCGGTGGAGCATGTGGTTTAATTCGATGCAACGCGAAGAACCTTACCTGGGCTTGACATCCTATTGACCGCTGCAGAGATGCAGTTTTCCCGCAAGGGACAGTAGGACAGGTGCTGCATGGCTGTCGTCAGCTCGTGTCGTGAGATGTTGGCTTAAGTGCCGCAACGAGCGCAACCCATGTCCTTAGTTACCATCAGGTAAAGCTGGGAACTCTAAGAAGACTGCCGGTAATGAACCGGAAGAAGGTGTGGATGACGTCAAGTCCTCATGGCCTTTATGTCCAGGGCTACACACGTGCTACAATGGCAGATACAACGGGCTGCAAGCTCGCGAGAGCAAGCAAATCCCTTAAAGTCTGCCTCAGTTCGGATTGTAGTCTGCAACTCGACTACATGAAGTCGGAATCGCTAGTAATCGCGGATCAGCTACGCCGCGGTGAATACGTTCTCGGGCCTTGTACACACCGCCCGTCACACCACGAAAGTCAGTAACACCCGAAGACGCTGAGCTAATCTGAGTAACATTAGAAGGCAGGTGTCTAAGGTGGGACTGGTGATTGGGGTGAAGTCGTAACAAGGTAACCGTAGGGGAACCTGCGGTTGGATCACCTCCTTTCTAAGGAAAAAAATATAATAGGTGATCCGGGCTTTCTTAATAATTTACGGGCCATTAGCTCAGTCGGTTAGAGCACTGTGCTGATAACGCAGGGGTCCGCCGTTCGATTCGGCGATGGCCCACTATGTTGTGGCAATGCAGCGCTCTGATTATAGACTGATTTTATGCGCCTATAAATTGTGGGGATATAGCTCAGCTGGGAGAGCGCCTGCCTTGCACGCAGGATGTCGCAGGTTCGATTCCTGTTATCTCCACCATTTGAATTGCTTTTGCAATTCTAAATTTTATGGATAATTATTGCTATTTGAAAATTGAATATTATGGAATCTTAAATATAATCATAAATATTATTGAGAATAACCGAGTAAATCGAGCGAAAATTTTTTAGGTAAATATTTTAAGATATTAAGAGTTTACGGTGGATGCCTTGGCTCTGTCAGGCGATGAAGGACGTGGTAAGCTGCGATAAGCTTCGGGGAGCTGCAAACAAGCATTGATCCGGAGATTTCCGAATGGGGAAACCCAATCAGGTAAACCCTGATTATCTTATACTGAATAAAATAGGTATAAGAGGCAAACGTGGGGAAGTGAAACATCTCAGTACCCACAGGAAGAGAAAACAAGTCAGTGATTCCCTAAGTAGTGGTGAGCGAACGGGGAACAGCCCAAACCGTTGTTAACTTGTTAACAGCGGGGTTGTAGGATTAGGTTGCGGACAACCGGGAAAGTTACAAAACATTATATTAACCGAAGCGATTTGGAAGAATCTACGATACAGGGTGATAGTCCCGTAGGTGAAAATATAATGTCTTTCTCAATCTAATCCTGAGTAGGGCGGGACACGGGAAATCCCGTCTGAATCTGCCAGGACCATCTGGTAAGGCTAAATACTGAACAGAGACCGATAGTGAACAAGTACCGTGAGGGAAAGGTGAAAAGCACCCCCGAAGGGGAGTGAAATAGTATCTGAAACCGTTAAACTTACAAAGGTGTAGTAGGACTATGTAACTTTGGTTAGCAATAACTGATTTTACAGTCTGGCTACGTGCCTTTTGTAGAATGAGCCGGCGAGTTACTATATGATGCGAGGTTAAGGGCTTAAGGTCCGAAGCCGAAGCGAAAGCGAGTCTGAATAGGGCGTAAATATTTTATACTATGTATAATCGAAAGATTATGCACGGGTGGAATATTGAGTATCGTGTAGTAGACGCGAAACCAAGTGATCTAATCATGGTCAGGCTGAAGCGATAGTAACATATCGTGGAGGGCCGAACCAGTGCAGGTTGAAAACTGCTTGGATGAACTGTGATTAGGGGTGAAAGGCCAATCAAACTTGGTGATAGCTCGTTCTCCCCGAAATATATTGAGGTATAGCCTCGTAAAGTACGGCGCGGGGGTAGAGCACTGGATGGGCTAGGGGGACTACCATCTTACTGAACCCAACCAAACTCCGAATACCGCGGCCGCAAATTACGGGAGTCAGACTACGGGTGCTAAGATTCGTGGTCGAGAGGGAAACAGCCCAGACCGTCAGTTAAGGTCCCAAAAGTAAACTAAGTGGTAAAGGATGTGAAATTGCCCAGACAGCCAGGAGGTTGGCTTAGAAGCAGCCACCCTTTAAAGAGTGCGTAATAGCTCACTGGTCAAGTGATTTTGCGCCGAAAATTTCCGGGGCTTAAGTTTACTACCGAAACTACGGAATCAAAAATTTTAAATTTTTGATTGGTAGGGGAGCGTTCAAACAGCACAGAAGCCATACCGTAAGGAGTGGTGGAGCGGTTTGAAGTGATTATGCCGGCTTGAGTAACGATAAAATAGGTCTAAAAACCTATTCGCCGAAAACCTAAGGTTTCCTCGCGCAACGATAACCGGCGCAGGGTTAGTCGGCCCCTAAGGCGAGGCGGAAACGCGTAGTCGATGGGAAGCAGGTTAATATTCCTGCACCATTTAAAAATCGTTTGACGAGGGGGTGACGCGGGAAGTTAAGTTGGTGTGCCTATAGGACATGGTGCATTTGCCTTTGTAGTCAGGATTTATAGGAAAATCCGTAAATCTGTTAAGATGAGGAAGGTGACGAATTTTGGGGTAACCCAGAGTAAGCAATGGACACTATACCGCCAAGAAATAACCTCTAAGGAGATTTTTAAATGACCGTACCATAAACCGACACAGGTAGGTGAGGAGAATATCCAAAGGCGCTCGAGAGAACTCTCGTTAAGGAACTCGGCAAATTAACCCCGTAACTTCGGGAGAAGGGGAGCTTGAGTAGTGTGAAAACACCTTTTTTAACCGAAAGCGTGTTGAGCATGAAAAAGCCGCAGAGAAGAGGCCCAAGCGACTGTTTAGCAAAAACACAGCGCTTTGCTAAGTCACTAAGACGATGTATAAGGCGTGACGCCTGCCCGGTGCTGGAAGGTTAAGGAAGGGGGTTAGGACGCAAGTTCGAAGCTCCTGACTGAAGCCCCAGTAAACGGCGGCCGTAACTATAACGGTCCTAAGGTAGCGAAATTCCTTGTCGGGTAAGTTCCGACCTGCACGAATGGCGTAACGACTTGGGCACTGTCTCAACGAGGGACTCGGTGAAATAGTATTTCTGGTGAAGATGCCAGATTCCTGCAGCTAGACAGAGAGACCCTGTGAACCTTTACTGTAACTTCATATTGTGTTTGAATGAATTATGTACAGGATAGATGGGAGACTGCGAAGCGGGCGCGCTAGCGCTCGTGGAGTCGTCCTTGGGATACCATCCTTAATTCATTTAGATTCTAACCCTATACTGTGCAACCAGTTAGGGGACAGTGTGTGGTGGGCAGTTTGACTGGGGCGGTCACCTCCCAAAAGGTAACGGAGGTGTTCAAAGGTTCTCTCAGCACGGTTGGTAATCGTGCGTGGAGTGTAAAGGCATAAGAGAGCTTGACTGCGAGACCGACGGGTCGAGCAGGGACGAAAGTCGGACTTAGTGATCCGGTGGTTCTGTATGGAAGGGCCATCGCTCAACGGATAAAAGGTACTCCGGGGATAACAGGCTGATCCTATCCAAGAGCTCACATCGACGATAGGGTTTGGCACCTCGATGTCGGCTCATCGCATCCTGGGGCTGTAGAAGGTCCCAAGGGTTCGGCTGTTCGCCGATTAAAGCGGTACGCGAGCTGGGTTTAGAACGTCGTGAGACAGTTCGGTCCCTATCTGCTGCAGGCGTAGGATATTTGAGGGGCGCTGACCTTAGTACGAGAGGACCGGGTCGGACGAACCTCTGGTGTACCAGTTGTCGTGCCAGCGGCACTGCTGGGTAGCTATGTTCGGAATGGATAACCGCTGAAAGCATCTAAGCGGGAAGCCATCCCCAAGATAAGATATCCCTTCGATTTTCTGATTTTGAAGCAGATCTTCGGATTTGTGGAGAAGTTAGAGAATCGAGTAGAAGACCCCTGATAGATGATCAGGTTGATAGGCTGAAGGTGTAAGAGCAGTAATGTTTTGAGCCGATCAGTACTAATAGGTCGATAGTCTTAAATTTTTACCAAAAAATTTAGCCGATTAATTTCGGTTATTCTCAATATCTTTATTTCTTCATAATATTCGATTTTTGAATGGTTTTATAATAAAATTTTAAACCTGGTGGTTATGGTGAAGAGGAAACACCCGTTCCCATCCCGAATACGGTAGTTAAGCTCTTCAACGCCGATGATACTATGCGGGGGACTGCATGGGAAAGTAGGTAGCTGCCAGGTTTTTTTATTTTTTATATAACCTCACTTTCCCTCAATAACAAAAATTTTCAGAAATAAATTGCGAACCTTGACTTGAACATTATTAAAACCTAAATTCCTGCTTTTTGTATAACTATACCGAACAAACAGCATAAAACATTAGATTTGAATAAAAACCATATTTATAATTAAATTATAACTATGGTTTAATATGACTTTGCGTAAAATACAGCATTTTTATGATTAAGTTATAAATTTTCGGGAATTTAGGTTAAAAATCTCTAGCGCTATATATTTTGTTAATGCTTCCTTTGTTTAACGCAGCAATACAAATTTTAGGTTCAATAGCGCAAATGCCCACATTTCGCATAAATAATAAAAAAAATATATACTTAACGATTATAATTATACAAAAAAATGTGAATTAAGTCATTTTTTCTGATTGTGGTAATGTGGCAAACTTAAAAAAAAGTTTGCCATATTTACACAATCTTTTTTTATCAAAAAAAAGGAAAAGTCTTTATTTTTTTAAACTTACCGAATTACTGCAAATTTTCCGCGTTTGATTACGGAATTGCCACTATTATCACGCGCTTCCATTATATACAAATATACGCCTGACGCTATGTTTTTTCCACTGCTGTTACGTAAATTCCAAGTATAGTAATCCTGCCCCGCATCTACCGGCGCATTAATTTCAATTACTTTTTCGCCGCTTATATCAAATATTTTAATATTCAAATTGGAGTTATTAATCGCTTTAAATTTCAATGTTTCGCCTTGCGACGGTTTGACAGGATTCGGATAAACATACATCGTATCTGAAGTCAATCCGACTGAAAACATTTGTTGCGTATATTGTTTATCACCTATTTTAATTCTAAAATTTCGCGATACGCGCGAATTACCGGTTATTAAAGTATATTCTTTTTTTTCTGTTATATCAATAACTGCGCCTGTCTGTATGTCTTCAAGATATGCGACAAAATTTTCAGGCAGCAATTCTGCATAATCCCAAGAAATAGTAAGTTTCGTATTTTTCAAATCGCTGTTCAAAACAAAATCCCATTGTTGATATGTATCAAATGGTTTACGATAATCAGTTGCGTATCTGGTTTGTCCAGCAGTATTGCATGCAGCAGGCGCACCGATAAAACTAATTTCAGCATAACCTTCGATTGACGGCGCTTTGAATTTATCAAACGAATCATTATTATTGGAAGCTTCTGAACTTACGCCTATATAATTCTGATCGTCAAATGAATGAGCTGACGATACGGAAAATTTCAACTGCCAATCCTTCGAAGTTGCACGGCGCGGCGCAAATCGGTTAGGCGCTATGTCAAGAAATTGAGATGTCGGTATAACAGGCGTTGCATTTAAAGTCAGTTCGCAATTCTGATATGCAAATATCCAACCGCCGAAATACGGTTTTAAATAACCGTCAATGTTTGCCGCAACATCAGGTGTTCTAACATAACCGTACGCTCCGTCATCAGTGCGGTTATACCAGTGAATAGCGTTTTGAATGAAACCGTATTGTTCTGCTTGAGCAGGAGTCAATCCATTGATCAAACAGCTATCCCAACTTATATAATAATAGAACGGATTACCTATCTGATTCCAGCCGGCTTTTAATTGTATTGTTATCGGCGAGCCGCCTATTGCAGAGCCGGTCGGATTAATAGTATAAGTTTCCTGCGCCGCGTTTGTATATTTATACCAATACGCAAATCCCGACTGCAAAGAATTTTGCAATCTGTATTTACTGCCGAACTCGTCGTCTATTGTGTCCGGCTGCCATCTATAAATAACATTTTCAGGATTACTTGATAATAAACTATACATATTGCTGCCACTTAATATTGGCGTGAACATTGCCCATTTTTCGCTGTAAAATTCTCGCTCTTTGGTTTCTAATTGAAAATATTTTGTATCGTTATTCGTTGAAACAGCAAAAATATATGAGCCTATTTTATTTAACGCCGGAAGATTGAAATTCATTATTTGATTAGCGTTTCTAATATTTAAAGGAATAATTATTTGCTGCGGTTTTGGATAAACGCGCATAACTGTAAAATTCGGAGAATCAATAATATTTCCAAAGTTATCAGCGCAACTGAATGAAATAGTATCTGATATTGAATTCATAGAAATTAATTGTTGTTGACCGGTTAATAAAGTAATTACGGCATTAGCAGCAGGGGTAATTACAATAACAATAGAATCAGGAGCGCTTGTATAAATTCCGTTTGAAACCCTCAATTCAAAAATGTAAGTTCCGCTTTTGTTAAAAGATAATATAAAACTTGAATCTGCATTGCCAAAAGAAATCGAATCGCCTGCAATCTGCGACCAAATATAAGTCAAGTTAAGCGAATTGGAATCATAAGAATTTGCGCCGCTTATAAGTATTGAACTGCCTGCGGTTTGTGTGATGTATTTGTTTTGTATAACAGCAACCGGCGGTAAAATTATCGTTTGCAAATAAAATATAAGATTAGTTGAATTTGTATCATAATAATTTAATCCTGCGTTTTCGATTGTATCAAATGAAAGTTTAGAAATTTCTAAACTGTAGGTATCAGCAACCAGACCAGTAAAACTGAATGAGCCGCTTGCGTCAGTCATTACAGAACCAGAATCAACGCCATTTTTCTTTAATTTTACAAGCGCGTTTTCTAATAGCGATGAATCGCTCGCATTGCGGACTACGCCGGATAAAGTAAATGTCTGAGGCAGCGGTAAAGTTATATAAATAACATTTGATATATTTGATTTATTTCCAGATTCGTCGACCGCTTTTATTGCAAAATAATATATTTGTCCCGCCATTAAATTTAATACAGTGCAATTTTGAATGTTTCCTGAAATTAAAGGCAGTGGCGCGCTTAAAGAGTTAGCGCTATAAAAATTACTTGAATTTATCTCATTTTCAGAATATTTTAGTTCATAATAATTCGCAGTTCCTGAATATCCATCATCGCCGGGTGCAGTCCAGGTCAATAAAACCGAGGTATTTGAAATTATCGAAACTGACAAATTTGTTATCGTAGAAGGCGCAATAGTATCAGCCACAGGCGTAAAATTACTAAAATATACCTGTCCTAATGATGGATTATCTATTTTATGATAAACCAATGTTTCAATAGCATTAGTATCGCTGACCCCCCAGTAATTACTATCTGCGTCTATATTCGCTGATGAATTATTATAAATTGCTCCGCTATCGTTATTAATTATCGTTAAATTCGGGCCTATTTTAAAGTCAGCGTATACGTTGTTTATATAAATTCCATAACCAGAACTAAATCTTATAATAGTGTTGGTAAAAGTATCAATAATCGAGTTATTCAAAAATATATTTGCATTTGATGAACCGGCTCCGCCGTATTCGACAACAGAATTTGTCAATATATTACCTGTTTGATAACTTTGCCCACCAAATTTTAAACCATTCCAATTCCCTGAAGACGGGGGTGATTGCGCAGTAGTAAAAATAACAGAATCAGCTGTTAAAGCGCCTTTTTGATAGCTGCCTGCGCTTACTGCTACATTTAAACCAGCGTTGTTAAAAAAATTCAAAACCACATTCGGTTCGATTAAAAGTCGAGCTGTATTATCTCCGCCTCCGCCACTCCCACCATTATCATACACATCAATTGTACCAGAAACATAATATGGAATATTTATATACGGTATTACTTGCATGCAATTTTCATCCCAGCCGCCTATACGCTCACCAATTATCAATACTGCATTTGTTTCATTTCCTACAAAATTATTAAATCTAAATTCTGTGTCAATCTCATCAGCATATACTATAACTGCATAGCCGCTATTATATGATATATCATTCCACCCAAACTGTCCAGCGTATGCTGTGTTTGTCGCACTCGTAAAATTTACACCGCCGCCGGTATTATTGGTTATTGTATTATAGCGTATCGTTGTCTTTTCTGATGATGTGGATTTAAAACCGGCTCCATTATTATATGAAATTATACAACTATCAATCGTCATATTTATTCCATAAGAATTTTGATATACACCATTTGATGAAGAATATTTGATTTCACATTTTTCTAATGTTCCACTCGAATAATAAAAATGTACTGCAGCATCATTGTTTCCGCCGGCATATAAGATTTTTGAATTTGTGATTTTATTTATATTATCCAAACTTCTATCATAAAAACTTATACCTTTCCAATCGCCTGCGGATGGCGTCTGCTGAACTGATGTAAATAACACTGAATCTGCTATCAATGCGCCATTTTGATATGAACTAGCAGTAAAACAAACTCTTATTGCACCGTCTGAATATGCCCGGATTACATTCGGCTCTATATATAAAACTGCATAATTATCTCCACCGCCGCCATTTCCGCCACGGTCATATATATCTACTACTCCGCTTAAATGATAATCACAATTTATCGTCGGTATTACTTGCGTGCAGTTTTCATCC
>JAKPEO010000007.1 GCA_029551925.1 bacterium | reverse complement strand
ATTGCATGATATGTGCCGGCTTCATAAATTACTCGCGGCATTCCCCAGACAACAGAAGTATTTTCATCTTGAATGATTACTGTATGGCCGGCATTATAAAGTTTTGCGGCGCCGGCCGCGCCATCGTTTCCCATTCCGGTGAGTACTACTGCTAAAATTTTACCTTTAAAATTTGCCAATGCTGATTCAAATAAAACATCAACTGATGGTCTAAACCCATTTCGAAATTCAGAGTTTGTCAGTTTTAATTGCGTGCCAGTTGCGCAAAATTCTAAATGATAGCCGGCTTTGGCAATATAAACCTTGCCGTTAACAATATTAGTAAAGCCATCAACTTCGCTTATATCCAATGCTGACGCAGAATTTAATCCTTCTGCCAAACTTTTTGAATACCCCTCTTTTATATGTTGAACAACAGCGATTGGTATATCAAAACTTGCAGGCATAATTTTAAAAATTTTCGCTAATGTCCCTGGTCCACCAGTAGATGTGCCAATCAATACTAAATCATAATATCTGCTGATTTTTCTTTTTGCCGCTTCAAATTCTTTTTTTTTGCCAAATCTTTGTGTGAGATTGGCAATTGCGCTAAATCTTATTTTTTCGATTAAATCTTTTTTTACTTTATCAATATCGAATGTTATTGATTTACCGCCAGGCTTTTGAATAAAATCAAATGCGCCGTTTAACAGCGCCGTAATGGTTTTTTTGTGCTCGCGCGTTAATGCTGAAAGTAGAATGATGGAAGTCGGTTTTTCTTTCATAATTACTTTTGTTGCTTCAGCTCCATCCATTATTGGCATTTCAATATCCATAATAATTACATCAATAGGAATTGTAGACGATTTTAAAGTATTTATCGCCTCTAAACCATTTGATGCCTCAGCTGCGATATTCATATCTTGTTCTGTTTTTAATAAATTAATAATAGATTCGCGCATAAATTTTGAATCGTCAACAATCATAATATTAAATGGTCTCATTTTACAATTTCCTGAATATATTTTTTTGCAATAATTTGCCAATCAAAATTATCTATTAAATATTTTTGAGCTGTTTTGCCAATTTCATTTTTTTTATCACAATTATAATAAAGATATTTGATTTTTTCAATCACTTCTTTATTATTTTCGCATAAAAACCCATTTATTCCATTTTTTATAGCGTCACGCGCGCCGCCGCTGTTTTTTGCTATAGCTGGTTTGGCGCAAGCATTAGCTTCTAAATATGCTACGCCAAAACCCTCGACATCGCCAGTCTCTAAAATTTCATCGCTCAGCATTATGAATATATCACAGGCATTGTAATAGTTCAATAATTCGCTATCATTAATAAAACCTATTAATTTTACATTTTCTTGAAGATTTAAAATTTCAATTTTTTCAGCAATTGTTTTTTCGTTCGGGCCGCGCCCTACTATTAAATATAAAATATTATTAATTTCTTTTTTTAATTCAACTATACAATCAATGACCTGTAAATGTCCTTTACGTGGCGTTAATCTTGATACTGTTAATAAAATAAATTTTTTTTCCGCGCCTATTTTTTTTTTAGCGATATCAATATTTTCATTCTTGAATTTTTTTAAATTTATCCCGTTATTAATTACAAATAAATTATTTTTTTTTTTTAATGTTAAATATTTTTCTATTAATTCTTTTGTGTAATGACTGACGCAAATAATTTTTTTAGCGTTGTTTAGAACAATCGTCATACAAAATTTATGAAATTTACTTTTTAGCGGTTCAACAATATCTAATCCGTGCGCTGTTATAAAATATGGGATTTTGAATATTCGCGTTAATAAAAAAATTGGCAGACCATTTGGCGACCAAGTATTTATATATATATATTGCGGCTTATGGGCCAATAATATTTTGGCAAAACAAAACAATAACTTTAAAAATTTAAAAATGAAATTTCGCGAAATATTTATTTTTATTATTTGACAATTATTGTAATTATGCTTATGCGAATTGGTTATTATTATTAATTCATCAAAATAATTTTTGAAATTTTCAGATAATTCCAAAGCGCAGGTTTCCATTCCGCCTTCGTTCGGCGGATAGTCGTTTGTAATAAATAAAAGTTTCGGTTTTTCAGCCATTTTATTTTTCAATCAATTTTGAAAATTTATTTTTTAAATCTTCAAATTGCGAATTGTATTCAGTTTTTGATATTTCACTAAAAAAAATCGAAAGTTTTTGGATGTCTGAATAAAATTTGTTGATTACAATGAAGAGTTTATTTTTATATTTGCACGAGCCGCCGTCATTTTCTAATTTATCAAAAATAAGAGAAATTCCTAATTCCGAACATTTGTTTTTTATCTGTTTTAATAATAGCGATGCTTCATTTTCTATTTTTTTTTGAGTTTCCATTTGGTAAAATATTTTGTTTTAGTTAGAATTTTAATGGTTTTAAGGATGCGAATATGGATTAAGCGGATTAAAGCCCTCTAAATTTTCCCATTCGTCAATATATCCATCGCCGTCCGTATCAGCATTTAAATTTTTAATTTTATTTTGAGCGTGTATATAAAATATTGAACTTTCTGGAATATTTTTGAATATTTTTTCTGCTTCTGAAAAATTGTATTGTAGTAATTGCTTTATCCCGGAATAATAAATTGCGCCATAATAATATTCATCATATTTCAAAATATTTTTATGTTTATCTTGATAATCTTCGAGTTCTTTTAATAATTTATCGAAATTATCAAAATTTTTGTCTGTTAACATTTTCCTTAGTTTTTCATATTTTTTCCATTGATTACTAATAATTTTTTTGCGTTTTTTATATTCTTGGTATTTTTCTTTACCTAATTCTTTTTTTGTTTGTTTTGTTAATAACGTGTCAGGTGCTGCTGCGTATGGCTCATAAAATATTTTTTTTGCTCCGCAATTTGTAATCAATAAAAAAACAATTACCGACAAAAACAATTTAAAAACAATTTTTTTCAATTTCTCACCTTAAAAATTATTACTGATTAAATTTACTGAAAATTATAGCGGCATTATGCCCGCCAAATCCTAATGAATCAGATAATGCTTTATTCACTTGCATTTCAATCGCTTTATTTGGCACATAATCTAAATCGCATTCAGGATCTGGCGTTGTATAATTAATTGTTGGAGGAATAATTCCTTTGTTTATCGCTAAAATCGCCGCAATTGCTTCAATACCGCCTGCTGCTCCTAAAAGATGACCAGTTGTAGATTTTGTTGAACTAATTTTTAATTTTTTTGAATGTTCACCGAATACCTTTTTAATTGCCGCTGTTTCTAATTCGTCATTATATTTAGTAGAAGTGCCGTGCGCATTAATATAATCGATTTCTTCTGGTTTTATATTGGCATCAGCAAGCGCCATTTCAAAACAGCGCGCTGCTCCTTCGCCTTCTGGCGCAGGAGCAGTAATATGATAAGCGTCGCCGGTGGTGCCAAAACCGATGATTTCAGCATATATATTAGCGCCGCGTTTTTGAGCGTTTTCTAATGACTCTAAAACTAATAGTCCGCAGCCCTCGCCCATTACAAAACCGTCGCGGTCCGCATCGAACGGTCTGCTCGCTGTTTTGGGCGAATCGTTTCGCGTTGATAGCGCGCGCAGCGAACAAAAGCCAGCCACGCCTATTGGCGTGATTGCTGCTTCTGAACCGCCTGTTATTATCGCTTCTGCAAAACCGTCGCGGATTGTATGATACGCTACGCCTATCGCGTGCGTGCCGGACGCGCAAGCTGAACAAATTGCATAATTAACACCTTTTAATCCGAATTCTATTGATACTTCGCCTGATATGATATTTAAAATAAACATTGGTATCACAAACGGACTTACGCGCGACGGTCCTTTTATTGCTAATGTTCTAATCTCTTCTTCTAATGTCTGAATACCTCCAATACCAGAACCAATAATAACTCCGACTTTCTTAAAATCAGTATTTTCTGGCGTTAATCCTGAATGTTTGAGCGCTTCTGTTGCCGCAGCAATAGCAAATTGTGTGCATCTGTCGCGTTTTCGCGCTTTTTTTTTGTCCATATAATTTAACGGGTCAAAGCCCTTTGTTTCACAAGCGAATTTGGCATTATATGCTGACGCATCAAATAGCGTAATATTATCAGCAGTTGATTCGCCTGAAATTATCGTCTGCCAAAATTGTTCGACATTTAAACTATTGCCCGGAGCAATTGCCCCCATTCCAGTTATTACTACTCTTCTTCTTGACATATTTTACTCCATCATCTCTAATATGTAAAAATAATTGACCCGGCAGTAAAGCCAGCGCCTGCCGCTGTTATTAACACTTTATTACCTTTTTTGATTTTTCCATTCTTTATCGCTTCGTCTAAACCTATTGGAATTGTAGCCGAAGAAGTATTGCCGTATTTGTCAACATTTATCATAACTTTATCTGGCGGCAAAGTTAATCGTTTTCTTAATGAATCTATAATTCTGACATTCGCTTGATGCGGTATGAAATAATCTATTTTTTCCTTTGGGATATTAGATTTTTGCAATACTTTTGTAATAGAAGCGGACATCATTTTTATTGCCGCTTTATATACTTCTGGCCCATCCATTTTGATATAATGCAATCTGTTATTTACAGTTTCAATTGTTGCAGGATGCGTAACGCCGCCGCCTGGGATAGTTAATATTTCGGATAGTTCACCATCGCTTATTAAATCAATAGCATCTACGCCACATCGCTTATCCGCTGTTAATACCACTGCGCCAGCGCCGTCCCCAAATAATACACAGGTGCTGCGGTCTTGCCAATCTGTAAATCTTGAACAGCATTCAGTAGATACAATCAGCGCATTTTTATATGTTTTATTTTCGATGAATTGCGTAGCGACAGCCAAGGCATAAACAAATCCAGAACATGCGGCGTTAATATCAAAAGCAAATGAATTTTTAGCGCCAATTAATTTCTGAATTCTACAAGCAGTAGACGGTATAAACATATCTCCTGCTAATGATGACACGATTATTATGTCAATATCTTTTGGTTTTACGCCAGCGTTTTTTAACGCTTTTTTTGCCGCGATATTTCCGAGCGTTGATGTTGTTTCTGTTGGCGCGGCTATTCTACGCTCACGGATACCAGACCGTGAAACTATCCATTCATCAGTTGTATCTACCATTTTTTCTAAATCAAAGTTTGTCAAAATTTTTTCTGGTAAATACGAACCAGTACCTATAATTCTTGCTTTCATTTTAATATTTCACTTCCATAAAAAAATTAAAGAAGTATTATATTACATTATAATTAAAAAATCAACCAAAAACTTTTTTTACTAAATTCGTGCCATAGGAATTTATGGTTACGCAATCTTCGCGGCTTACAGGCGATTCAGCGTAAATTTTAATAATCGGCTCTGTCCCAGAAGCGCGAATCAATAAATTACTCTTATCTTCAAATTCAAATTTTATTCCATCGTCTGGAAATTTATTAATAACTTTTTTTTCGATTTTATCAGATAATTTTATCTTGTCTCCAATTTTATACATATCAGCAATTTTTTTTATTTTCGCTTCCTTATCGGCTTTCGATAATTCTGCCGGTATATCAACAGAAGATTTTACCGCTTCATATACTCCAAATGATTTTTTCAATGCTTTAAGATATTCAACAATATCCATTTTTGTTAATCTTATAATTTCTATTGCTAACATTAAAGCGCCAAACGCATCTTTTTCTAATATATTAGCATAGCCGATACTGAACCCGTCTGATTCTTCAAATGCGCAGATTGCCGGCTGTTTTGCGCCAGGCTTTAAATAAGGTCTAAAATATTTAAAACCTACATTGGTTTCAAATACAGGACGTTTAAGACCATTAGCAATAGCATTAACAAAATTACTTGTAGCAACTGTCTTTGCTACTCCGCCAATTGAATTTTTGTATAATGCCAAAAAATGAAACGCAAGCGCGCCGAAATTATTCATATCCACCTGCTCTTTACCATTTGTAAATCTAATTCTATCGCCGTCAGGATCCAATAAAGCACCTAATTTATATTTGCATTTGCTTTTATTTAAAAATGCTTCTGCATCTTTTAGGTTTTTAGCGTTCGGTTCCGGCTTTACCCCGTGAAATAAAACATTGTCGTCATTATTGAGAATTTTGATATTTTTTTCTTTACCTGTAAGTTTGAAAAAATATTTAGGCCTGCCACGCGTAGCGCCATGTATATGGTCAATTGCCAATGCTATTTCGCCGGATTTAATAAATTTTATAAGTTCATTAACATTTATAATATCCGGGATATTTTCATTTATATGTTTTAAATATAATTTCATTGTATCGATCTTTTTTACATTTTTCCAGTTTATTCTGGGAATATGTATAGGTCTAGTCATTAATTTATTTGCTATTTTTTCAAGAGGAACTGTTATATCTTCGCCAGCAGGTCCACCGTCTGACGGATTTAATTTATAGCCGGCATATGCGCCAGGATTATGGCTCGGCGTGAGATTAATTGATAATGCGGCATTTAATTGCAAAACAGCCGCAGAATATTCAGGTGTCGGCGTCTCGCCAGCATAATAAACCTTTACTTTATGTTTTTGTAATATTGCAATTACAGTTTCTAAAAATTCCTCACCTAATATTCTGTTGTCTCTGCCTACTACTACTCCGCGTTTTTGAAAGTCAGTAAAATCTGCTACTCCTATTGATTTCAATAATTTTTTGTTCGCTGTTTTTACTAATTCCACCACTGCTTCTGTAACGCGCGCTATATTTGTTATTGTATGACTTACTCCTACTATACCGCGCCAGCCGGAAGTACCAAACACCACTTCTGTTGGCGCAGCATTTATTAGCGCTATTTCTTTTATGCGGTTGAGTATTTTTTTTGTTTTAGGATTATTGGGATTTTTATGAATTGGCTTTTCATTTACGCCTGTCATAATTTCATTCCATAATCCTTGCGCTTCTTTTGATAAATTATTGAATTCTGACATTTTATAGTTCCTCCTTAAATAAAAAAAATTATTTAATTTTTCTCAAATTTTAAATTAATATTCTTGCCGTCAAATACAACTGCAATCTTGATGATATTTGAATAGCCCTGATTTTGTAAATCGAGAACATAAAATTTTTTTACGATTTGTTTAAGCGTTTCTTCTAATGTTTTATCTTCAAGTTTTTTTAGTTCCATTATTATTGCCGGTTTCTTTTTATCTTTTTTATGCCAAATAACAATGTCAACTATACCAAATCTACGCGGTCGCAGAAATAACCCTATCCGCACTTCGGAGTTTATCAATTCTTTTATCAACAGATTCTTGTCTATATAATAATTATTACTTTCTATCGCATCTTTAAAATCTGATTTGCCGATTGATATTAGTTTTTTCATAATTTGAATATACACGATTAATATTTAAAAATCAAGGAAAAAGTAAATACATCTAAAAATCGAACGCGCTTCTAAAAATCACCTATATTTTTAACAAAAAATTAAAACTTTTTTAGAAACGCATTCGTAATAAATCGTTATGTTCTAAATTGCGGCGGCAAGCGCTGGCCATTGAAATAATTTAAGGTTAAAAATATTTTTATTGTTATCAGTATTCGCTCTTGGATGTATGTTTTCGCTTTGTTTCAAAATCAATTAAATCACCCAAAATACAAACACTCATTTTTTAGTTTATAATTTTTTTTATTTTTTCCACTGCTAATGATATTGGTATTTGTTCAATATTTTTTTTTATATCTTCGCTTTTTTTTGAAGTTATTTGCGGCTCAATTATTTCAAATTTATTGTTCAGCGGATGCCATTTTTTATAATTATGTGACAGTTTATTTGAAAAAATCGAAACTGTCGGAGTATCCATTAATCCGGCGATATGCATAGGACCAGTGCTGCCTGATACCAAACAATTCAATTTTTTTATAAAATACGCTAATTGCTTAACTGTCAAATTACCTTCGACAATTTTAAAATTATATACGCGCTGTTTGATTTTAAATAATTCATCATTCATCAACGCCAATTCCGCAGGTCCGAAAATAAAGACAATTTCAAAATCCTGTGCTAAATATTCAGCCAATTCAATATATTTTTTTAACGACCAATTAAATGCTGATTTATTATCGCCGGGATGGATACCTATATTTTTTTTGGAATTATCAAATTTCAATTTTTGCCAATATTCATCAACATATTTTTTATCATAATCATTTACATAAATAACTGTATTTTTTACAATTTCTTGTTTTTTTTCTAAAAAATCAATATTGCATAATTTAAGAAATTCAAAACAAAAATCACATTCGTGAATAGGCGGATTTTGACGATGAGTAAATACATATCTATTAAAAGCAAAGATATTATATATTTTATAAGCATAGCCAATTTTATATTTTGCATTGATTTTTTTAGATAATTTCGCGTTGAATTTTGTTGATGTTAAATTAAATAAAATATCATAATTATCTGGAATTTTATTAATAATATCAGAAATAGCGTCATCTTTATTTTGAATAATAATTTTATCAATATTCGGATTACCAGAAATAATATCTAATGTATAAACATTTATAAGGATATGCACTTCACAATCAGGAAAAAAAAATTTTATGGAATTTACAAACGGCAATGATACGCAAACATCACCGATATGGTCGTTTCTAATAATCAATATTTTTTGTGGAGAATAATTTATTTTTTGAGCGTTTTGGAAAAGATAATATTTCAAAAATTTTAGAATATTAAACATTATATTTTTTTTCGATAATATAATATTTTTCAATTGCCGGCATAACTATTTTTTAAAATCCTGAATGCGCGAAGAATATCAAGTGCTGTTTCTAATTGGTCGTCTTTATCAGTATTTCTCTTAAAGGACACTTCGATATCCGGCTCAATTCCGATTTTATTAATGCATTTATCATCCGGCGTAAAATAATAAGCATTAGTAATTTTCAAACTTGTTTTATCAGAAAAATTTATCACTTGCTGAACTGAGCCTTTGCCGAAGGTCTTTTTGCCTACTATTAATGCTCGGCGATATGCTTTTAATGCGCCGGTAACAATTTCAGATGCGCTTGCGCTATATTCATTTGTAAGAATAATTAGTGGCAATTTTGTTAATTGATTAGCAGTTGAAAAATATTCTGAAGTAATTGCATTTTCTTTATTTTTTGTATATACTATTCTTTTTTTGTCAGATAAAAAATAACCTGATATGTCTACTGCCGCCTGCAATAATCCACCGGGATTACTGCGTAAATCAAATATCAATGCTTCTGCGCCGCTGTCGGTTATTATTTCCAATGCTTCCTTAATTTCTTTTGCTGATAATTCTGTAAAATTGTCCAACCTTAAATATGCAATTGAATCGCTTAACATTTTATGACTTGTCTGTAATATTTCTATTTCGCCGCGTATCACAGGTATTATTAAATTTTGCGAATCAGCCGGCTCGGTTAATCGTAAAATTGTTAATATTACTTCGCTGCCAACCTCTCCACGCAAATAATTTTTCGCTTCGTCAAATGGCATATTTTTAGCATCGCGCGCGTCTATTTTTAAGATTACATCTTTTGCGCGCAATCCTGCTTTTCTTGCCGGACTTTCTTTTACTGGCAATAAATCAATAATTTGTAAATAAGTATCGCCCTTTTCATCAGTATATGTGCCTATTCTAATGCCAATTCCACCAAAATGCGCTTTGATTCTATCTTGAAAATGCTCTGTTTCTTTTTCTTCCATATAAACTGTATAAGGGTCATCAAGCGATTTTATCATACCGTCAATCGCGCCGTTGATTAAATCTTCCGCTTTCGGATTGGATATATGCGCCCGAGAAATATGATTCAATATTTCTTGAAATTTTAATATTTGTTTGTAAATATTATTCGCAAAAATATTCTGTGTAAAAAAAATAAATAATAGAATTATTAAAAACCTTATTTTCATAAATTTATTTTTTATTTACAATTATAAAAAAACTATTCGGCTTATAATACGGACTAACAGCATAATCATTTTTCTTATCTGGATTATAAAAATTGCCCATAAATGTTTTTTCTCTTATCATTTTAATTTCTGTAATAGCAAAATTATTTATAACATTGTATTCATCATATTTTTTTATATTTGTTTTACTCGGCGCATACAAAGTCAAAAAATTAAGATAATAATTCTGCGACAAATTTTTAGGATTTTTTTTTACTAAAATAAAATCCTTTTTATCCGGCATATCAATATTTTCAGCATTAACCATATTTATCGGTTCTAATAATTTATCCACCTTTATCGGCTTATTTTTGATAAATGATTTCGGTTGAATAACATCAATTTTTTCATTAATATTCTTATTTGCTAATGGCAAAACATAATAATATTTTTTATCGTTAAATTTGAAATAACTTTGCTGCCAATCTATATACACAGGAATATTTAATTTGTTGTAAATATAAAAATATATCTGTCCGTCTTCCGCCCAAAAATCATAATATACAGACACTCTATCATCATCGTATACATAAAAATTTTTGTAGATTTTAGAATTATCTTCCTGTAATTCTACAACTTCTAATCTTGCGCAATTAACAAATATGAAAAAAACTATTAGAATAAAAAAAATAAATTTCATTATAATATTATAATTTACTTTCTAAATTTTTTACAATATTATCAAGAGCAATTTTATCTGGAATATATTGTGCTTTTATTGGTTCAAGCATCTGAAATCCGCAAGATTTCAATATATCATTAACTATATCTACGCTCTGTCCGCTCCAGCCAAATGAACCAAATGCTAATCCCACGCGATTTTTTGGCGCTAATCCCTTCATATAAGTCAAAAATGCAGATACAGTTGGAAGAATATTATTATTTAAAGTAGGCGATCCAACGCATATATATTTTGCATTCATCAAATCAGTCATTATATCAGAAATATGATTATGCTGTAACGAAAACATTTGAGTTTTGATATTTTTATTTTCAAAAGCGGTTTGTATAGATTCGGCTAATATTTTAGTTGAGTTCCACATAGTATCATAAATAATCGCGGCGCAATTATCAAATTCATTAGCCGACCATTTCTTATAATATTTCAAAATTTCAGGAATATTATTACGCCAGATAATTCCGTGACTTGGCGCAATAATATCTATTTGTAAATTTGCCAGTGTCTTTAATGCGTTTATTACTTGTCCGCTGTAACACAATACTATATTAGCATAATATTTTTGCGCTTCACGAATAATCATATCTAACGGATACTCATCGTCAAATCGTTCATATGACGCTATATGCTGGCCAAACGCATCATTTGAAAATAATATTTTTTCTTCTGATAAATAAGCCGCCATATTATCAGGCCAGTGTATCATAGGAGTTAATACAAAATCTAATGTGTATTTTCCGATTTTTAATTTATCGCCAGTCTTAACAATTTTAAATTTCCAATTTTTTTTATAATGCGCTTTTAAGCCCTTTTCGCCTGCTGGCGACACGATTATTTCAGCATTTGGACAAATTTCCATTAATTTCGGTAATCCGCCAGAATGGTCCATCTCAGTATGATTAGAAATAATATAATCTATTTTTGATGGTTCGATGACAGACGAAATTCTTTGTAAAAGTTCATCAACCAAATAATATTTTGTGGTATCAATTAATGTTATTTTTTCGTCTATTATTAAATACGCATTATAAGTCGAGCCGCATTGAGTAAGATATCCGTGAAAATTACGCAGATTCCAATCTATCCCGCCGACCCAATATATATTTTCTTTTAATTTTATCGCTTTCATTTTTATTTACACCTTCATACCCAAAAAATTTTTAGAATGTAATTTTAAATAAAAACAAAAAAAAAACAATATTCATTCAAAAAAAATATATATTGATTTTTTTTTTTTATGTATTAAACTTTCTCCTCATTTTTTTTATCAGGAGTATAAAAATGATTAAATGGCAAAATTGGCAAGTGCCACAAGAACTAAAAGAATTATTAGCAAACGCTAAAAGTTTAACTGTTCCACATTCTCGGGAAGAAATCGTAGATATGGCAGTCGGCGGCAAAGACGGTTTAGAATTTAATGTAGAATATGAATTGCCAGATAATAAAAAAGTAATAGAAGTGAATGTTGTCCGTTGTAAAAATGGACTCGTAATAAATTATTTAGAGCCTTATATGCGACGCCGCGACCCTGACTGTATGGCAATAGGCGATGACGAAGAAACAGACAAAATGCATTTTAAAGAATTGTTTAATTGTTCATTTGAAAAAGTAAGAGCCGAAACCTTTGACTGGCTAAAAAAACAAAATTTAGCGCTAATGGCAATAATGATAGGCGGCAAAGAAACAGGCTATTATGGATTATTGGTTGCGCCTGATAATACCGGATTTTTTATGGGCGGGCTGGCTGATTTGCAGGGCTTTATACCGCCGCAAGATATACCGGAAAATTTCTGTCCGCGCGCAATAATATATTTAGCTCCGCCATTCAGACATACTCATTTTAATGGCAAACAAATAGTAGTGCATAATAGAATTGATAAATTGCACGAAATTTTTTCTTATAATTTATATCCAGGTCCAAGCGCAAAAAAAGGGATATACGGAGTATTATTGCAAATTGGCGAACGCGAAAATTGGCTTACTTTACATGCTTCTACTGTTCAAGTAATCACCCCTTATGATAACATTACTACTATACTACACGAAGGCGCAAGCGGCGGCGGCAAAAGCGAAATGCTCGAATATCCCCATCGCGAAACTGACGGTAGATTATTATTTGCAAAAAATTTAATCACAAAAGAAGAATACTATATTGGTTTAAATCAAGGTTGTAAATTATGCCCTGTCACTGATGATATGGCGCTATCGTTACCAACATTCGAATCAAAAGACCAAAAATTAGTGGTTTCTGACGCAGAACAAGCTTGGTTCATAAGATTGAATCATATTGAATCTTACGGTACTGACCCGCATTTAGAAAAATTATGCACGCACCCCAAAGAGCCATTAATATTTTTAAACATCGATGCTGTTCCAAAATCTACCGCTCTTATTTGGGAACATATTGAAGATAAACCAGGCAAACCTTGCCCTAATCCGCGCGTTATATATCCGCGAAAATTAATACCTGATGTAGTGAATGAACCCGTTGAAGTTGATTTTAGAAGTTTTGGCATTCGCGCTCCTTTTACAACGCGCGAAAAACCATCGTATGGAATATTTGGTCTTTTACATATTCTACCGCCTGCTTTGGCGTGGCTTTGGCGATTAGTTGCGCCGCGCGGCGATTCTAATCCGAGTATCACAGCATCCGAAGGATTAACAAGTGAAGGCGTTGGATCATACTGGCCATTTGCTACCGGAAAAATGGTTAATCATGCAAATTTATTATTGCAGCAAATTATAAATACTCCGCGCACAAGATATTTACTATTTCCAAATCAACATATTGGAGCGTGGTATGTAAGTTTTATGCCGCAATGGATTTCTCGCGAATATATTGCAAGACGCGGCCAGGCAAAATTCAGACCAGATCATTTAAAACCAGCACGCTGTCCGTTGTTAGGGTTTGTGCCTAGTTCTTTATTAGTTGACGGCGCAAGAATTGCAAGATGGTTCATTGAAGTTGACTTACAAAAAGAAGTAGGCGATGAAGGTTATGACAAAGGTGCGCAAATAATATATAATTTTGTAAAAAAAGAACTGCAAAAATTTTTGACAGATGAACTCGACAATATCGGCAAACAAATAATAGAATGTGCGCTTGATAATGGTTCGCTTGACGATTACTTAAAAATTATTCCAATGACTTATTAATCTTTTCTAACTATAATTTCTATACAAAAGTCTGCGCTATAAAAAAGCGCAGACTTTTTTTCTAAAAAAATCTCATCGCTGCGGCGCCATGGCGCCACAAAATGCAAAAAATAAAGGTTCGGTATTTTTTTCCGCCTGTTACAATTATTATTTTTCAATTGCTTCGCCGTTAAAGTAGCATATTGTTCAGGAAAAATACCCGACATATAATCGTATGTTAAAAATATTAGATTTTTTTTGAAGCACGAGCAGGCAACAGATTAAGTTATATTTTCAATTTGCAGGATAATTATTTTATATTTATAACCAAAGGAAAATAACGGTTATCTCTAATAATTTCTAATTCCAAGAAATTTTCAGTTTTGATATTATCCCATAATTTCATACCTTTTTCAATAGTATCAATTGGTCTGCCGTTAATAGAAGTTATAATATCATTAACATACAATCCGAATTTACGAGCAAGCACATTTTCCGGGGCTAATTTATTAATTCGCACGCCTATCATTGCATTATTTTCAAAATGCGGCACTATATTAGCGCTCGTCAATATTTTTTCTAATTCGTTATATATGTAGTTATTTATCTCGTCTCTTGTAAAATATAATGTTTGTTTTTTACCTATTTTTTTTAATGGTTTTTCTTGATAATCTATATTTTGATAAAGAGTAGATGTAGAAGTATTGGTATTTTCAGATTTATTAATTTTCTCGTATCTTTCAGATTGCATTATAATTTTCTTTTTATTTTTAGTATCAATTAAAGTAATTTTACCGCGGGCAATCTCGATAATTTTAAAATTTTCGAGTAAATCATTTATTTTTTTTGTCAGATATTTATTTTCGCTTTTTTTTATTATAACAGCTGATGAATATTCGCCGTCGCTTATAA
Organism: bacterium; assembly: GCA_029551925.1. Classification (GTDB taxonomy): domain Bacteria; phylum JAGOBX01; class JAGOBX01; order JAGOBX01; family JAGOBX01; genus JAKPEO01. The sequence goes on along the minus strand of JAKPEO010000007.1, from coordinate 63,968 downwards.
TAGTACCGACAAGCGTATAATCTTCTAAATTATTATTTTGCGCTTGATTTTTTTGCGCTGTGTCAAAATCTTGATTTTGTCTTTGCGGCGGTGAGATTTTAGTAATGCCGAAGATATTAGCCCATAAATTTATCGCACTTGTAGCAGGATGATTATAAACAATATTATTTTCAAATGTAATATTGTCATTAAATTTTTCAATAGCAATATTTTTATGGGAGATAGTTTTTAGAAAAAAAATAATAAAAATTAATACAGCGCAAAAAATCAAAAAATTAATAAAATTAATTTTTTTTTTTTTATTAGCAGCCATTATTTTTTCTATCCTTCAAAGTTTCAGCATCTGATTTTTTTATATATATAGGCAGCGCATTAATAACATTTGCAAAATCATTTTTTTGAATTTTTGATATTAGCAATTTATTAATCATATCAGCGGAAATATCAATGCTATTAATAAATCTACAATTATTGAAATTATCATTTTTCAAAAAATCAATTAAAGAATAATCAGCGATAATATATTTTAAATTGCTACTATTATTCAAAAGATTTGATATTTCTGATTTTTCGATTAATGAATTTTCAGTTATTGCTTGAAATTGAGTGGGAATATAATAAAAATTAGAAAAATAAAACATATTATTACCAGCATTAATAAAAGCGAAGATTTGAGAATTATCAAGATAATAATTTTCAAATGCAAATATAAAAGTTTCGAGATTATTCAATAAAATTAATTTTTTATTAAGCGCAAAACAAAAAGATTTAGCGGTCGCCAAACATATACGTATTCCTGTAAATGTTCCGGGACCAAGCGGCGCTGCGATATAATCAATATCATCAAGCGATAAATTATTAGATTTTAAAGCATAATCAATATCAGCCAATAATTTCTGCGAATGCCGTAAATTTCGGCTGTCGTCAAGATAAAAACAAACTTTACCATTTTTTGAAATTATAATTTTACACGATTCAAAAGAAGTATCAAAAAACAAAATATTTGCCATAGTCATCGAAACTCTATAAATAAAATACTAATATCATCATCAAAAAATTCTGAGTTATCATTTTTTGACACGATAAATTTATAAAATTCCGCTTTCAGCGACGATACAGATTTTTTTATTAAATCATTTGTTATTAATTTATTTTTCAGCAAATCAAAAGTAATAGGAACATCGCTGAAAATATTAAGCATACCGTCGGTATATATTATTATTTTATCATCTGGATTAATAGATATTTGATATTCATTAAAATCCGTAATATCAAATAATCCTAACGGCGTGCCGAATACCGGCAGTTCTTTGATAGTATTATTTTTAGCATTGAAATAAATCGGCGCAGGTTGAGCAGTAGAGCAATAGTATAGCAATTTAGTTTTATGATTATAGAAGCCGACAAAAAAAGTTAGATAATTAAACTCAATTTTTTTATAATTTTCAAGCAAAAAAGTATTCATATTTTTCAAAAATTCCGATGGCGAATTATGAAAATATATATGAGTGACAATAAAACTTTTCAAAAGCGCAATTTTCAAAGAAGTGGCGGGCCCGTGCCCTGCAATATCGCCAATAATAAAAGCAGTTAATTCATTATTTAATTTGATTACATCAATATAATCGCCGCCTATATTAAAATACGGTTTGTAAATATAATCGACATTATAATATTGCGAATCGATTTTTGTATTAAGCATTAGATTTTTTTGGACATTATGCGCGAGTTGCAGTTCGTATTTATATTTTTCGTTAATTTGTTCTAATTCTCTATTTTTAGTTTTTAATTGTTCTAATGAATACTTCAATTTTAATTGCGTTTTAATACGCATCAGCATTTCAGTATTATTATAAGGCATTTTTATATAATCAGCGGCGCCACATTCATATATCGAGCATATCACTTGTTCGTCGAAATTGTCGATTATAAAAATAATTGGCATATCAGCAGTTATTTTATTTTTTTTAAGATAAGCGCACACGCCAAAACAATTCGCATCGCTATTAAATGTCGCATTAATCAAGCATAAATCTGGAATATCGTTTAACTGCAAATAATCATAAAAAGCTTGCGCAGTCTTGAAAAAATACGGCTGTATGTCCACATCTTCCGCTGTCATCATAATTTTTTTTAATATTTCGATATTAACCGGGTCGGTATCCAATATAGTGATTGTTTTTTTATAATTATTCATTTTAACTATACACCTTTTCGCAAAAATTATTTTTTAGATTTTTCTATATATTCAGCTTTCCACGATAATAAATTTAAAAAATATTTAGCGTCGTCAGTAGATAAATCTAAAAATTTCAAACCAATATCAAATCTATTCATAACGATTTTTCGCAATCGGACAATTTGCGATTTTAATTCTATATATTTAGCGATTGAACTTATAAAAATTCGCGTTGTTGCAATATCATCTAAATTTAATTTTAAATCTTTATTTAGTTCTACGCCCATTCCGCCGGCACTGATATTTAAAACTTTTATGTGCTCGAATTTATCGTGATTAAGCGGTTTGAGTTCTGCTGGAATTTCTATATTTAATCGCTTATAAGCGCGCTCTTGCAGTTCTCCTGTGCGATAATTATGATAATAAATTTTTGTGCCTTTTAATATTAAATTTTCAGGTATTTCTAATTTAGAGGATTTTTCAGATGATTTTGTATGTTCGCTAAATTTAAATAAATCTTTAAATTCTTCATAATATTTCATTAATCGCCATTCTTTTTTTTCATCATCCCAGAGATAATCATTTTCAGTAAAATAGCCGTCTTGAATATAAGAAATTAAAGTATCATAGGTAAACGGACCATATTGATTGCTATTACATAAAACAAAATACGATTTTAGTTCCATAATTTATAAATTTTATATTGAAACATAAAAAAATAAAAGTTTTTTTTAACTTGACTTTTGTATTTTTTTTAATAAAATAATTTACTATATTTTTTTAATTTTAAATTCATCTTGTAAAAAATTATGAAAACAAAAATTTCAAAATTATTTTTAATGTGTTTATTATTTTTTATTCAGATAAATATCGCCAATGCAAATACTAATTTAGGGAAAATAATGGAATACATAAAAATCGAAGTTGACCAGTATTCAACATTTCCAGAGCAGGGCTGGTGGCAGATAGAAAGCGTATTGAATAAAAAGTATAATGTTATAATTCCTAATGAATTATTAGCAGAAGCGCAAAAATTTTATGTTCAATTAATAATAGATAAAAACATCAATAAATTTACGACATTCGACAATTTAGCAAAAGCGCATAATTTCCCAAGAAATATGCTTAATTTTGCAGCAGATTATTTCAAGAAAGCAAAAGAGCGTGCAAAGACATCAGATAGAATATCTGTGCCAGCCGCAAGAATCCAAAGAGACCAGCGCACCAATACCGCCGAAGAAAATAATCCTAATATTAATCTAAATGACTATAATCCGTATATGTCAGAATATTATAAGCCGCCGCAGATTTATTTAGAAAGATTGAATACGCAGCAAAAACTTTCGGAAACTCTGCAACAACAGCCTGCACAGCAGCAGCGTGTATTTGACGAAAATGACATAGTAAAAGCTCAAAGGACTTTGAATACTTTAAAGACAGAATTAACTTCTCAAAAAAACGCTATTAATATTCCGAATGTATATAATGAAAATCAAGAATTAGACAGATTACGCGAGACTCTTGATTTTGCGCTTAATACAATCACAAAATTAAATGAAACTATCAAGCAATTTATATCTAATGTTGAAGCGCGCTATGATGTTACAATAAAAAACACAATGCAAGAATACCAAAAATTACTAATACAGATAAATGCTACTAATAAAATGATAGCGGACATAGCCCAGTATTATTATAATAATTTAGATGACGCTGCAAAACGCAATTTAAAAAATATTACTATTGATGATTCGCGCCCGCCAGCAGATAATTTAGTTGAACTTAATTTTATAATTAGAGAATATCAAAAAACAAATAGTTATTTAATGGAACTTTTAAAGCGTCATCAGACCGAAATAGAAACTCTACAAAAAGAAAACAAAGCGCTGCAAATGCGGATAAATATCGAATATGAAAAATTATTAAAAGAAAATAACGAACTTAAAAAAAAGTTGTTATTAAAAACCAACTAAATATATGAAACAAATATTTTTTGCTTTGTTGTGCTTTTTATTATTAACTATTGAATTTGGTAACGCTGAAACTAAAAGCGATACCAGACAATGCAGCGTTTGCGGGAAAATATATACAAAAACAAAATATAATTTTTGTATAATTGACGGCGCACCATTAACAGACCAAAAATTAATGATAGTAAATCCAGTTAAAAAAGAAGTAAGTTTATTAAAATCTGCAAATATTGCTAATTTCAAAAATCAAAAAACAATCGAAGAATTTCATAATGACCAATTAAAACAAAACATTACAGATAATGTTAAATTGAATATATATGATTATGAAAAAACAATGGCTGCGATAAATAAATTTTGGGATAGTGATTTAGCGCTGACTTTTTATTTATTGAATTATTTATATCAGAAATATCCAGAAGATTTAGATGTAATGAAAAAATTAGCTGATTATTATTTTAAAATGGAAGAATATTCGCGAGCAAGTGAAATATTAGAAAAAGTCGAAAATATTTTAAATCAAAAATTAGAGAAATTTGAAACTAAAAAATGAAAAAAGTATTATTTGGCTTAATTGGCTGCGGCAGAATATCTACTCGGCATTTAGAAGTATTAACTAATTTAGAAAACGCGAATATTGTAGCGGTCTGCGATATTATTCCAGAGCGCGCTGAAAAAGTCGGAAAAAAATATAATGTGAAATATTATACTAATTATGACGATATGCTGACCGCTCATCCTGAAATTGAAGTAGTAAATATTTTAACGCCGAGCGGTATGCACGCTGCGCAAGGAATAGACATAGCAAAAAAATATAAAAAACATTTAGTTATAGAAAAACCGATGGCGCTGCGATTAGAAGAAGCGGACGCTTTAATCAACGCTTGTTATGAAAATAATTTAAAATTATTTGTAGTCAAACAGAACAGATATAATTTACCAGTTCAAAAATTAAAAGAAGCAATAGATTCTGGAATATTAGGAAAAATAGCGCTTGCGACAGTGCGCGTGCGCTGGTGCCGGACAAATGATTATTATAAAAGCGATGAATGGCGCGGCACTTGGAAATACGACGGCGGAGTATTAACAAATCAAGCGAGCCACCATATTGATTTATTGCAATGGCTAATAGGTCCGATAGAAAGCGTAATCGCTAAAACTGCAACTTGTCTGAATAATATAGAAGTTGAAGACACTGCTGGCGTAGTGCTAAAATTTAATAACGGCGCATTAGGAATAATCGAAGCTACAACTTGCGCGAGACCTATTGATTTAGAGGGTTCGATTAGCGTATTAGCAGAAAACGGCACAATTGAAATTGCCGGTTTTGCAGTTAATAAAATGAAAACTTGGTTAATAAAAAATGAACCAAAAGAAAAAACAGAAAAAATATTGAAAGAATACGCTGAAAATCCGCCGAATGTCTACGGTTTCGGACATTATCAATATTTGAAAAATGTAGTTGATTGTATTATTAATAACACAAAAATTCCTGTTGACGGAATAGAAGGCAGAAAATCATTAGAATTAATAAACGCTATTTACGAATCAGTAGAAACTGGAAAAGAAGTATATTTACATTTTAAACCTAAACATTGCAGATTGGGATTGTAGAAAAATTATGATTGATGATTATATAAATTGTAAACTAACAGCAATGTGCGGCGTAATGCTTAACGGCAATTTAATTAAAGCAAATGAACCTTTTCTAAAATTATTTTTTCCAGAAGAAAATCCTAATAACATCAATATAAATGCTTTGAATATTTTTACTTTGATTACAGACCGCAGTTTTAAAAATTTTGTTACTTCAAAATTGCGGCTACTAAATGAAATACATAAAAATACTTTTTCATACAAATCAACGGAAATAGAATTATATTTAGAAATTAGTTTTAAAATCGAAAACTTTGAAAATAAAAAAATTATTATATTCAGTTTTTGGGATATTACAGAATATGTAAAAGAATTAACTGAACATATTAATTACATAAAAATTCTTGAAAATAGCATAGGTAAAGAAACAGAAAAATTAATTAAAGAGCGCGATGAAGCTGAAGAAAAAAACCGCAAAAAATCAGAATTTTTAGCGGCAATGTCTCACGAATTGCGCACTCCATTAAATTCTATTTTGGGCTTTACTGAATTATTAATAGCCGAAACTGAAAACACTCCCGAACTAAATGAAAAACTCAATTTTATTTATAATGAAGGAAAAAGATTAGCGCTGCTGATAAATGACATTTTAGATTTTTCTAAAATGTCCGACAGCAAATTAAAATTATCCAAAGAATATTTTTCAGTAAAAGATTTAGCAAATAGAATTTTTAATATGTTCGCTTTTAGATGTAAAGACAAAAATGTTGAATTTACAATTTATATCCAGCGGACAATGCCAGAATTTATTGAAGCGGATATTCAGCGTATTTTGCAAATATTGATTAATATAATAGGCAATGCAATAAAATTTACTCCTACTGGCTCTATAACAATGTCTTTTAATTTTGATTATAAAAATGTTGTCTGGCAGATTGAAATTACTGATACCGGCATAGGAATACCAGAAGATAAAATAACTGCAATATTTCAGCCGTTTGAACAAGTAACTGAAACATCTAAAAAAATTGAAGGTACTGGATTAGGACTTGCTATTACTCTGCAACTTGTAAAATTAATGCGCGGCAATCTATTTGTAAAGAGCAAAGTTGATGTTGGCACGACATTTACTATTAAAATACCGACATTATTTAAAAATACAAATACTTCGATAAACTATGAAGATACAGCGCTTGAAGTATTCAAATCAACTATATTTTCTACTGAAATGAATGGAAGCGCTGCCGCTTCGATACCGAGCGATAATAAGATATTTGACAAAAAAAATATTTTAGCTGTTGACGATAATCCGCAGATTTTAAAATTAATAGAAGTATTATGCAAAAAAATTGGGTTTAATGTGATTAAAGCGGAAAACGGCAAAGAAGCATTGAGATTATTAGACAAGCGCCAAGATTTTTTTGTGATTTTTATGGATTTGATGATGCCTGAAATGGACGGTATTGAAGCGATAAAAAAAATAAGAGAAACAGAAAAATTAAAAAATTTAGTTGTTATCGCTGTGACTGCTAAAAACTGCACGCGCGATGAAGTTTTAATGTTCGGGTTTGACGAATACATTCGAAAGCCTTTTAAATTGCAGGATTTATTAGATAAATTAGAAGTATTAAAAAATGCAGGTAAATTAAAATTTGAAAAGACGGATAAATCCACGCCGGCAATAGAACAAAAGACAAAAGAAATAAAAACAGAGCCAACTGAAAAAACCGAATTAAATGAACCAGCAGCAAAAACAGCCGTGCCTCAAGAATTATCAAAAGATTCAGAAAAAAAATATTTTGAAAAAGATGATGTATTAAAAGAACTCGAAAATGCTATGTGGCTCGAAGATGTTGAAATATTCAAAATAGTCGGCGAATTTTTAGAGACCGTAGATGAACGATTTGTCAATCTAAAAAAATATTATGACAGCTGCGACTTTGCTAATTTTAAAATGGAAGCGCATTCGTTAAAAGGTATCTCTGGTTTTATAAATTTAAAATCAGTAAATGAAATATCAATGGAATTAGAATTAGACGCTATTAAAGAGATAGTCAAGCAGCCAGATTATTCCGCTAAATTATCTGAAAAAATAGAAATGTTAAAATCTTATATAAAACAATTAAAAACGATTTATATTGAAAAAGCAAAAGAATTTGGGGTGGAATGCAAATTAATTAAAGATACAAAACCTGCTACTGCGCAGCAAAAAAAAATAAAAATTTTTATTAGCGAAGATGATAATATCACCCGCAGATTACTAAAAAATATTTTTGATAAATTTAAAGATATTGTTGAATTTACTATATTTCCTTGCGGAGAACAATTGCTTGAAGCGCTTAAAACTACGACTGATGTTGATTTGATATTTACTGATATACATATGGCTGGCGGGATGTCGGGTTTTGAATTAGCGAAAGTTTTACGAGAAACTATGAATTATAAAAATAATATAATAGCAATGACAGGCACTTCTGAAACAGATGAGTTTGAGCAGCAAGCAATAGATAAATATTTTAATAGATGGCTATTAAAACCTGTAAGTGTAGCAGTTATAGAAACCATAATAAATGACCAACAAAATAAATAAATAAATAAATTTAGGAGTGATATTTTTATGGGATTATTTAATAATTCAAATCCAGTATTTTCGCGAATTGAAAAAAGCAATGTCTGGCAGAATTACGGCGCTGAAATTATGTCTTTTCAAGGGACAATCAATAAGACCTTAATTTTATTAGCATTGGTTATTATTTGCGCGGCTGCAACTTGGCAGCGAGTATTTTCAGGCGCTACTGCGAATCTAATGCTTTTTATGATTGGCGGAGCAATCGGCGCATTTGTATTTGCGCTGATTACAATATTTAAACCGAATATTTCATCTTATACCGCGCCTCTGTATGCTGTATGCGAAGGGCTATTGATTGGCGTAGTATCGGCATTTTTTGAATTGCGTTATCCCGGAATTGTTATGCAGGCTGTAGTATTGACATTCGGCGTATTGTTTTTAATGCTTTTAATATATAAAACCGGCATAATAAAAGTCACGCAAAAATTTGTTATTGGCGTAGCCGCAGCAACGGGCGCAATAGCATTATTCTATTTTGTCGCGATGATATTAAGTTTTTTTAAAATATCTGTTCCTTTGGTTTATTCTTCTTCGTTATTAGGAATAATATTCAGCGTAGTAGTTGTTGTAGTTGCGGCGTTGAATCTTTTAATTGATTTTGAAGTAATATATCGCAGTGTAGAAAATCGTTCGCCTAAATATATGGAATGGTATTGTTCGTTCGGATTATTAGTAACATTGATTTGGCTGTATATTGAAATTTTAAGATTATTATCAAAATTAAACGATAGACGCTAATCATAAAAAAAAACTAAATGGTTGAATATAAAGTTGTTCTGACACACAATGTGAATTTAACTGAATTATATGAATTTTATCGAGCGCTGAATTGGTGGGCTGACAGCGAGCCGTTTAATTTAGATATATTACAAGCAATAGTGCAAAATTCCTTTTGTTTCGCCGCAGCCTTTGATAATAATAATAAATTAATAGGCATCGGCAGATGTTTATCTGACGGCGCGAGCGATGCGTATATTCAAGATGTCGGAGTATTGGAAAAATACAGAGGAAAAGGAATAGGCAAAAAGATTATAGAATTACTAATTAATCATTTAAGAAGCAAAAATATAAATTGGATTTCGCTGATAGCCGAGCCGAACGCTGCAGAATTTTATTATCAATTCGGCTTTGAAATTATGAAAGATTATACACCGTTAAAATTAAATATTACAAAAATCAAGTGAGATAATTATGATAGAAAAACTAAAAAAAGTAGAATTACAAGATAAAAATATTCTTGAACAATATTTGATAAAATGCAATAGAATATTATGCGATTTTAATTTTGTGAATATTTTTAGTTGGCGCAATGTGTTTAATACGCAGTGGCTATTTTTTGATAATACACCGGTTATTTATAATGCTGCTGACGATTTGATTTTAATGCCGTGTTCTTGCTGCGTATCATTTGATTTGATACTGCGTTTGTCTGACAACTTTAAAAATGATGGGAAATCCGGAAATTTTGCGTTAGTTGATATTGATTTTGTTGAAAAAAATAAAACAGAAATTGAAAAATATTTTAAGATCGAACTTGATGAAAATAATGCCGATTATATTTATATAACAAAAAAATTAGTTGAACTGCGCGGAAAAAAACTGCAAAAGAAAAAAAATTTGGTTTCGCAATTTTTAAGGAATTATCCGAATTATCAAATTTTAAAAATGACCAAAGACGATGCTGATATGTGTTTTGAATTAGCGGAAAAATGGTGCGCGCAAAAAAATTGCGAAGAATGGGGCTTTAATCACGAAAAATCAGCGCTTGCTGAAATTTTTAAAAATTATAATAAGTTGAATGTCGATGGATTATTAATAAAATTAGATAACAATATAATTGCATTTTCACTATTCAGCAGACAAAATGACAATACTTATACAGTGCATTATGAAAAATTCGATAATGAATTAAAGGGCTGCGGACAATTGATTAATTGGGAAACAGCAAAATATTTAGAAGATAAATGCGAATATATTAATCGCGAACAAGATATGGGCATAGAAGGACTGCGTCAAGCGAAAAAATCCTATCAGCCAGAATTTTTAGCGTATACTTATAAACTTTTAAGAATCTAAATAATAAAAAATTTCTATTCGTTTTTATTTCTATTTAGTATTAGTCTGAAAAAATAAAAATTTTGTAAAAAAAATAAATCATCAAATTATCTAACGCATTTTTATTTTTCGGTTTCTTTGGTTTTGGATAATATTGTGTTTCCAGTATTTTATAAAACTCTTTGTTCAGAGATTATGCGATTTGGATAAATTTTCCTCCTTGTATATTTGACCAGCAGCAGATACTCTTGTTATAAAATTATCTGACTAACTTATACAATCTTGTATTATTATCATCTGAAGCAAATACCAATTTTAATCTTTCCGAATAATGTTCTAAATAATTATCTAAATAAATCTCAGCGGTATGCGGCCCGCTAATAGCAAAATTATCGCGCACTATATAATTTATATTATTTTTCATCATAAAATCATCTATCGCGTTTAAATCTTTTGTCAGCGGATAGCCGATTGTTTTTATTTTATAACCGGATTTTAAATGATAAGATAATGGTTTGCGACAAGTAACATTGATATTTTTTAAATCGCCACCGTTCTCTGTTTGCATTATATAATCAAGCGCCGCATAATAATCAGCCCATTCCTTTGGCAATTTAAAATTGCGATTATTATAAATCAGATACATCTGCCCGCAAAATCCCAAAATTATTAATAGCGAAATGATTATTTTAAAATATCGAATATTATTATTTGTAATTTTATCTAATCCTAAAACAAAATAGATTATTAGAAATTGCAAAATAGGCAATAAATACCGCGAACTATAAATCTGCCACACCAAAAGCATCAGAATAGTAATAAAAACATAAACATCAAATAAATTTATATTTGCAATAATATTTTTTCGCAATTGCATTATTTTATAAATTTGCGTTTTTGATAAAAAACCAATTAATATAATGCCTGATAAAATAGCGCCAGTTAATGCTTGTATTGCAAATTTTTTTTTGTGAAATGACGGCTTGATATTTTTGAAATACGGATAAAAAAAAGTATCTGGTATCAGCCGCAGCGAATAAACTGCTGTTTTACGCGCCGAATCTTTTAAAATATCAGCAGCGGAACGCGCGCCGCTTTCAGGCGAATACTGGCTCTTCATCTTGATAATATTAATATATGTTTCAGATTGATTTTTTTTCCGCAAGTCCGGATAATATATCAGCGCTAATAAAACAATAAAAGCGATTATAAGACACAAAGTTTTTTTTATCTCAAATTTTATAAAAAAATAAAATATAATGGCGATAATCAATGCCGCACCTGCTGTCCGAGTAAGATATGCCAAAACCGAAAATATCGCAGTCAGAAAAAAATAGCGATTTAACAATTTATCACTTTCCAAATATTTTTCAGCGAAAATAACAGAAATCAAACTAAAAAATATAAAGATATTTTCAGCCATTATTTGATTAGAATAATCGAAAAATAACCCGTTATATATAAATAACAAAACGCTAAATACGATCAATTTTCTATCGTTTAAATATTCACAAGCGAAATATAAAAAAACTAATACAGCCAGCGCTGAAAAAATTAAAGGTATAAATTTAATGAAAAATAAATTATCTGTAAAATAGACGATCGGCGCTATTAATATCGGTAAAACATATAATTTATAACCGCTGTTACGCGGCTGCGGCTCGTTTATATAATCTAATCCGCCGCCTTGTAATATTGATTTCGCCCAGATGATATATCCCGCATCGTCGCCGGACAAACCGATATGATTATTCAAAGCAAAACCATAATAGATAATTATCGCGCAAAATAAAATTAAATAAACTACTTTTATTTTATTCAATATCTATCTCTTTGCTTATAAAATTAATTTCAGCTTTTTGACAAGCTAATTTAAGAGCATCATAATAACGCTGGATATTAGGATCTTTTTTTATGTCAAAATGAAAAAAAATAACATTCTGCGCTTCCGCTAATTTTAATTGCTCTGCGATTTTTTCAGATATTTTTTGGATTTCATCGAGCCCTAATAATTTATCATAATATTCTATTTTTTCATAAGCGCTAATCAGTCCAAATTTTCCAGATAATATAAAAAATTCAGCATTATCTTGTTTGGCTAAATTATAAACATATTTTATACGGTCTGATAAATATCTGTCTATCGCCGCTAATAATCCGCTGTCTGTTTTTTTATCTTTGCAGCAGTAAGTAATATAGCATTTTTTATTATTAATTTTCGTCATAAAAATTTATTTTAATCGCTCGTTTGAAAATGCTGTTTCTATTGATGTTAATTCTATATTATAGCCGTTATCATAAATTTGTTTGTAAATATTATAACTCGTCATAACTTTTTTTACATAATTTCGCGTTTCTCTGAAAGGAATCTTTTCGACAAATTCGTCAATATCGTCAACATTAATTTCTTTCAGCCATTTATCAACATTCGCTTGCCCGCCATTATACGCAGCTAAACTTAATATTAAATTATTTTTATTGCGTTTTGTCAAATACGAAAAATACCAAGCGCCCATCTTTACATTTATATGCGGAATATTTAAATCCGCGTGACGATAATACGGTATACCCATTTTATTTGCTATCCACCGGCCGGTTGCTGGCATAATTTGCATTAATCCTTGAGCGCCTGCTCGCGAAACTGCAAATGTCCGAAATCTGCTTTCTTCACGAATTATTGAAAACACTAAATAAGGATCTACATCATTACGCGCTGAATTGAATGTCACAATATCAGAATAAAATTGCGGATATAATATTGTTTTTAATCTGCGAGGCATTGAAGTTAAACTGAACTTTTCGCCGAATTTATTTATCATCTGCTCTACTACTTCTATCGCTTTGCGAATATTATCCGCTTCTGTATAAATATTCGCTAAGGTATATATGTATTTCGGATTGTTTTCTTTTACTTGCATTACAAATTCTAATTCCCTTATCGCTTCATCGTATAATCTCAACATCCGCAGCACATAAAATTTATAAAAACTATTTTTGTATTTATCATTAGGAAATTGTTCGGTTTCTACATCGCGAAAATCAAATTCACGAAATTCATTAAATTGCGAAAATCTATTGTTTTCTTGCTCTCTATTGCCTTTTAATATTCGCTCTATCATTCTTATTATTTCGCCGTCTTCTTTATTGTAATTAGCATAATTTCTAAAACTTTCGCGATTTAAAGCATCTGTTAATTTAGCGTAAATCATCTTTAATTTCGTGGCTGAACGATAAGCGTAAAAACTCATCGGATGACGAATAATCACTTCGTTAAAATCGCGAGCAGCATTAGACAGCATTCCAGACGCTTCGTAATTTTTACCGCGCCAATAATACGCCTTTACTAATTCGTCTCTGTCGCTTAATTGCTCTGAAAGCATTTTTATTAATAACGACAATACATCTATTGATTTTGTGTATTCTTTATTTTTTCGATAAATATCAGCTTCTAACCATAATGCAGAAAAATACGAATCATTGTTTGGATATGAAGTCCTGATTTTTTTCAATAATTCAAGCGCCTCGCTTTTGCGATTTTTCTTTAAATAATATTCCGCTAATGTATAATAAGCATTGTCTGTCACATCGTCATACGGAAACTCGCGGATAAATTCTTTGAGCCCGCGCTCTGAAATTGCGTCAAAACCTAAATTCAAACCAGACGCGTATCTGTAATAAATTGCGCGCGGCCAATATTTTGAATTTCTATAATTATCCATTACTACTTTAAAATTTTTAGCCGCTTGGTCAAAATTATTATTATTAAATTCCGCTACGCCGGAATAATAGTATTTTTCAGCGCAATTTGGAAGCGTATTTAATAATTGCAGCGCTTCTTTATTGCCTATATATGTTTCTCTTGTCAATTCAATAATGTTTTCTAATTTTTCTCTAAAATTCAAATTCGCTAAATCTTTTGTAAATATTTCTACTATCTTATTTGTCGCTTGATTTTTATATGCGTTGTTGTGATTCAAAATTAATGTTTCTTTATAATAATTAAGAGATTTTTTATAACTGCCATTTGAAAAATAAATTTCCGCTGCATTAAATGTAAGTTTCGGCAAATTTAATTTGCGCGGCAATAAATCTAAAAAACTATCGGAATTTTTTAAATTCTTTTTTATATTTTGTATGCGCGCACATAAAATCAAAGCATCGGGTATTAATAATGAATCCGCATTTGCATCTAATAATTTCAAAGCATATCTATAACTTTCATCATAATTTTTTTTAGAAAAATAATAATTCGCTAATTCGAATAAAGCATAATCTGTAAAAACATCTTGATATTTTACAGCGTCATTCAACGCTTCCAACATTTCATCTGTTCGATTTAGTTTTTTCAACAGCATTGCTTTTATAAAATATATTTTTTTTGCAATATCTTCATTAAAATAATATTTCCCACACAATGAATTTGCAACAACTAATAATTTTGACGGTTCATTAAACTGCAAATCAAATAGGAATGTTTGAAATCTACTTTCAGCAGCTTGGCGTTTAGATGTTTCTCTATAATTATCAAAATTAGCAAAAGAATAATCTGCAAAAAAAACAGAAAGGATTATTAAACTTATCAAAAATAGGTCGGCGTATTTTTTTATTGTTTTTCCTTTTTTTACCCCATCTCTCACCTCTGTTCCTATTTTTCCTTTTTTTTCTATTTTACCGCACTACGGCACACTTTGTCAAGCACAATTGTTATTTTTTCTACTATTTCTTTTTTTTTCAATTTGTTAGTTTTTTATTACAATATTTTTTTATTTTATCTTTTAGATTTAAACACTTTAAAAATAATCTGCAATAATTCTTCCGTATCAGTAAATTTTATATTTTGGATTTTTATCTTGTCAAATATTTCATTTATTTCTTTGCTTGTATATCCCAAATCTCTCAAAATCTGGCTTGCCTCTTCTTCTATTTCAAATATCGATTCTTTTTCTTCTGATATTTCCATTTCTAATTTTGTATAATCTATTTCTTTTTGTTTTTTACTTAATTTATCTTCCGAAAGTTCTACGCCATCTACTGCTGGTGACTGCATAGTAATTTGTTCTTCTTTTAACAGCGCGTATTTCGCTAATTTACCTTTTAGTTCTGCAATTATTTTTTCTGATGTTCTGCCGCCGATACCTGGCAATTTTTTTATAACCGCTATATCGCTATTTTCTATTGCTATCGCTAATTTGCGCACTGATATTACTAATGACTTCAATGCGCTTTTAATGCCTAATCCCTTAACTGTTATATATTTTTCAAAAAATTCACGCTCTATCGCGGAGCCAAATCCAATTAATTTGGGAGTAAGCGCCGAACCGCCTACGCTATTTTCAATATAATATATGGTATATAATTCAATTTTATCGCCAATTTTTTTAGTAAGTCGCACCTTTGAAAATAATCCGCCGGGCACAGCGATTATATAAGATATGCCATTACAATTAACGCTGATATAGCCATCGCTTATTATCTCATCTATTATTCCGCTTATTTTGTTTATCATTCTGTCAATATAAATCCGCTTAATTTATTTTCTCTTTTAAATTTTTGCGCTTCTTCATAACTGAAAAAATTGCCTATACGCACTTTATACAAATCGCCATCTTGCAATATTCTTATTATTTTTTGATTAAATTCCTTTTTTTTAGAATAATCATTCAATAATTTTTCAGCATTCGCTTTATTTTTAAATGCTCCAACTTGTATAAAAAATTTATAAGTAGGATTGTTTTCCTGCCATATTTTATAGTCAACTAATTTATTATTAGTTTTTAATTTTTCAATCGCTTCCAGCGCTTGATAATATTCAACAGAATTAGGAAAAAATTTTACTACTGTCATATACGCAATAAATGCTTCATTTATTTGTTTGGCATAATTATAACAATTTCCTATTTGATAATACGCCCAACTTTTTAATTTATTTTTTTCAAAAAACAGCAAACTATTTTGATATTGCTCTAATGCCTGCGCTATATTGCCGCGATTATAATTTATGTCTCCTAATTTTATATAAATTTCGTATTTTCGGTCATCGTCTTTTGGAAATTTAGATAAATATTCCTTTAAAATTTTTTCCGATTCATCCAACTTACCCAACATATAAAGCGACAGCGCATAATTAAATAAGCTATTAGCATAAATTTCTTCGCTATTATATTCTCTGATTATTTTCAAATAATATTCAGCTGCTTCAATAAAATTATTCCTTAAAAAATTCATATCAGCCAATTTATATATCGCTTGCGCAGCATAAATACTCGTAGGATATTCGCTAATTATAGTTTTATAATTTCGTTCAGCAATCTCAAAATCTTGCATATTTTCCGCTTCTTTAAATAAATCTACCGCGCTTTTTCTATTTGCAAACGCAGTTAATTGCAAACAATAAATTATCAAAATTATCAATACAATTTTAAATTTCATTTTTTTTAATTCTCGTCAATTTTATCCTGCAATTCTTCGTATTTTTCCTTTAAATCCGAATATTCCGCTTCTATTTTTCTTAATTTACTTTTCAAACTGCGAATTTCTATTAATCCGCCAATTAGCAGAATAATACTTGACAATATTGCTAATACAAACATTATCAAATTATCCAATCTGAAAGTCAATTTGAGTTTACTAAAAAAAACTTCAGGCACAAAACCGCTCATTAAAAAAAATATGCAAAAAACCAATACTATCAAAAAAAATAATCTTATCAGCATAATTTTCCTCGTTTGTATCTAACTTTATCGTCTTTAAAACAGTCTGTAATTTATAAAAAAATTATTATATCAAAAACAAAAAAATTAATCAAGTGATTTTTCAAATTTTAAAATAACAAAAAATCAACGCAGTTATAAATCATTCCGAAAATTAATAATTAAGCAATATTAGCGATAAAAAAACATTATTGCAAAAAAGCAGCAAAGATTTATATAAATAAAAAAAAAATACTTTCAGGGGTTAATTATTTTATAGATGTAAATTTATATTAAAAATATTATGTTAACATCAACCACAGGATATTTTGAATAAATAGAATAAAAAATATTAGCGTTCATCCAGTTTTTGAGTTGATATAAATTATTATTCTCCCGAGTCTTCAACTGGGGACAGGCGTCACCTCTTCACCTCTTTTCAACCAACTTTGTAGTAAAATAAATTTATTATCACCATACACCAATAGAAGTTAATTTTTTATTTTTATTTTTATCTTTATTCTGCAGGTTTACACCTAACACTATTATTTTACAGTTGTTTAGCAGTTGCACAAACGTATTTATTAGACAAGATACCTGCCGTATAATTAAAATCAATATTCATTTTCATTCGTCTATAAAAAAAATATTAGGATTTTTTTAAAAGCGCACTCAAACAAAATTTTCGAATTTGAATAAAAAAATACAAAATTTTAATAATAAATAACATTGGCTTCATTTTTTTTACAAAGTAAGTAATAACTTGAACTAATTAATAATCAACCAGATAAAAAATAAAATCAAAAAAATCTAAAGTTTTTTTTACAATTTGTCGAAATATAAAAAAGTCGATAAAGCGTATAAGGTATTGAATATTTTTTATATAATTTTACGGAGTTTAATTAAAGATGATAAATGCTTTATATATATCAGAAAGCGGATTAATTAGTATGCAGCGCGGCGTTGATATTATTGGCTATAATATCGCTAATATCAACACCGAGGCATTCAAAAAAAGCGATGTTACATTCAAAGAATTACTGCAGCGCACTTATAATATTGCGCAAGTCAATATAAATCCTCTGCAAAAGGGATTAGGCGTACAGCAAGCTGACATTCGCACAATAATGAAGCAGGGCTCTGCTATTACTTCTAATATCGCTACTGATTTGTATATACATGGCGAAGGTTTTTTTGTTTTAAATAAAGACGGCGAAAATGTTTATTCACGTTTAGGTCGTTTTAGATTTGACGCTGGTGGCAACAGTGCGTCAGATATAACAGCTGTAATTGGCGATAACGGCGAATTAAAATATTATTTAGGCGAGCCGAAAGTCACTACGCCATTAAAATTAGTCAATCCTGCTGACGGCGCAATTGTGCAGGGCTGGATGGCTGACCCGCTGACTGGCGAAATAACTACTGACGGCAGTCTGACAAATATCCAAATTAGCGAACCGTATTTTTTTATGCCTGCGCAAGCATCAACTTACGCTACTATTTCAGGCGCAATAAATTCAATTGCTCAAATTTCAGAATACAATAAATCATCGCTTACTGGCTTTTCTTATATAGATGGAATTAATGAAAATATAGTTTCCGATTTTTCTGATAAGATTAGCATTACAGGTAATGCTATCGAGCAAAACAAAGGAGTATTCACTGTTTCAATTTCAAATGACGGTTCTGCGATTGTTCGATTTATCGGCGATGACCCGTCAAAAAGTTATGAGCGCGTTTATCCTGCAAATACAATAAACACGCAAGCGGACGGAAATGCAGTTAGTGATTTAATACCCGGTATAGCGATAAAAATAAATGAAGACATAAACTCAACAATAAAATTTACAATAAATAATTCCGGCCAAAAATTAAAAGACCAATTTACTTCGATAAATACAGTTTATGACGAATTCGGCGGTAACCATTCATTAGCCGTAACATTCACGAAATTAGCGGAAAATCAATGGCAGTGGCGCGCTGATTTGATTAATGTCGAAGAATTTAAAGGCACTGGCAATGCTCAAACATTTGCGCTGAATACTGATATTGATGTGCGTTATCCGATAACTATCACAGCGACAAATAATGGCGTATCTCGCACGATAGACGCCTCGCAATATTATGTATTTGAAAAAAACAAAATTGTTACTACCGCAATATTCCAACCAACAGAAAAAATATCTGTGAGTTATACTGATAAATTAGGCAATTCTGTAGAAAAAGATTTCGCGTATCCTGAATGTATGCAAACATTTATTTTAGATAAAAATGTTGACCCTGATTCAATTGAAATATTCGTTAATGGTCAGCAATCAGCGCTGCCACGCGAAAGTTATAGAGTAGTAGGAAATATGATACTGCCTGCTGATTGGAATAACGACGGAAAAAGCGACAGTCCGTATTTTGCGCCGGGCGTAGATGTAACAATCAGATATAAATTATCCGCATTATCAAAAGAATTAGCGGGCGGCGTAAAAGACGAATATTATGGTTCTGGCAAACCAGAAGATATAATTTTGACTTATACTCCTGACACAGAGCAAAATATAACATTGACAGTATTAAATACTTTAAATGGTCAAACTCGCTCATTGACTTTAGCGGATTTTGATATTAACGGCAATATTTTAAAAGCAAAACGGGATGAAAACGACAATTTAATAAGTCCAATAATTGATACTAACGAAAAATTAATCGTAGATTATTCTCGTAAAATCGAGCCGATTAATGTATCTGAAAAATTTACAATTTCAAGCGATGATTTAGGCAATTCTATCGGCTTGCCGCTGACATTAGCGCAAACGCCAAATTTAGCGTCATTAGTAATAAAAGTCAATGGACAAATTATTGATTCATCAAAATATGAATTAGGCGGAAATGTGATATTTCCAAAAGATTTGAATTTAGACGGAATACCCGACGCATTTGGCAATCCCGGCGATTTAATTGAAGTAAGTTACAATATAATCGAACAAACGCAGGGAATAGTCACATTTGACGGCAATGGTAAAGTTATTGGCGGTTTGAGATTCCCTGAATTATCATTCGGCATACAAACAACATTAAATCCGCTGACATTAAAATTAAACTTTGAAAATATAATTCAGCAAAATGGTTATGGTCATGCACTAACCGGCGAATCAGACGGTAATCAAGAAGGATATTTAACCAAAGTTGAAGTTTATCGCGACGGCACAATTGCCGGATATTATTCAAATTCTCAAACGCGTGACATTGCAAAAATCGGATTAGCGGTTTTTACTAATCCTGCGGCATTATATAGAGCGGACGAAAGTTATTATCAATCTAATCCAAACTCCGGCGAAGCGAAAATCTTGCCGCCCGGATATTTAAATAAAGCAGGCATAATAGAAGCATATCATATTGAAGCATCAAATGTAGATTTGGCTACTGAATTTGCCAATATGATTGTATTTCAACGAGCATTTCAATTAGATGCCAAAGGAATACATACGGCTGATGAAATGCTGCAAAACGCAATTAATATGAAACGATAGTAATTTGAATAAAAAAAATGAAGACATTTAAAGGCGGCATTCATCCAGAAGATAAAAAGCAATTATCGGCAGCGCAAAAAATAGAGAATATGCCAATACCTGAACGTGTTGTAATACCTGTATCGCAACATTTAGGCAGGCCTGCAAAACCAATAGTTAAAGTCAATGATAAAGTAAAAATCGGACAATTAATAGCAGAAGCAGATACTGATTTTTCTGCTAATATACATGCATCTATTGACGGAATAGTAGAAGAAATAAAAAATTATAATCATCCTGTATATGGCTATGGTCTGGCAATAATAGTAAAAAAAAACGAAACAAGCAATCAAAATTTTGAACCATTATCAAAAACTAACTGGCGCAATCTCGACAGAATATTAATCAAACAAAAAATATCTGACGCTGGTATAGTAGGATTAGGTGGCGCGACTTTTCCCACTCATATAAAATTAAATCCGCCGAGCGATAAAAAAATCGATACTATTATTATTAATGCTGTTGAATGCGAGCCGTATTTGACAGCGGATTACAGATTAATGTTAGAACATTGCAATGAAATTATTGAAGGCGCTGAAATTTTAAAATATTTAATGAATATAGACAATATTGTTATAGGTATTGAAGCAAACAAAAAAGATGCATTTGAAATATTTAAAAAATACGGGCAGGGAAAATTGCAAGCGGAATTACTAAAATTAAAATATCCGCAAGGCGCGGAAAAGCAACTAATTGACGCAATAACTAACAGAAAAGTGCCTCCTGCTAAATTGCCGATGGATGTCGGCGTAATAGTAGTTAATGTTGGCACTGTATATGCTATATATGAAGCAACCGTATATAATAAACCATTAATCGAACGAATAGTCACGGTATCCGGTGCGGGTATAAAATCTCCAAAAAATCTGCGGTGCCGTATAGGTATTTTATGGTCTGAAATAATTAAATACTGCGGCGGTATTAGTTCTGCGCGGCGGCTGATAATGGGCGGACCGATGATGGGTGTTGCGCAGTTTACTGACGATGTTCCGGTAATTAAAGGAGTATCCGGAATATTAGCGCTGACTGACGAAGAAGTAGGATATTCAGAAGAAGAGCCGTGTTTGCGATGCGGAAATTGTATTCGCGGCTGTCCTATGAATCTACTACCTTCTGAAATTAATAAAATGTGCGATGCAAATGATATTGAGCAATTAATTAAATTAAATATAGTTGATTGTATTGAATGCGGTTCTTGCGTGTATGTCTGTCCAGCTAATAAAAAAATTCTGCAAAAAATCCGCAAATACAAATTAAAAGTCAGAAGATAAAAATGCACTATGGACAATTAAAAAAAAACGCGATAGTTTTTAATTTTGATAATCTCAGCAAAGTATTTAATAATAAATTTGCCGCGGTTATTCCTAATATTTCTATTTTTGCTTTCGGCGAGACACTGCACAGCGCAGAAGAAATTTTACAAATTAGAAATAAAATTTTTCAAATACTTGTTGAAAATTACGGATTTACCGCTGTTGCGATGGAATGCAGTTTTCCGCATTCTAAAATAATAAATGACTATATTCACAACAATATAGATTCAACATATCAAGAAATAATGGATATAGGCATAAATAACGGTTTCGGGAGATTAAAAGCAAATCAAGAATTAATCGAATGGTTAAAAGACTATAATTCAAAAAAAGAAAATTTTAAAAAATTAAATTTTTATGGATTTGATATTCCCGGTAAAAATTACGGACCGGCTGCGCCACATTTTATGATAAAACAAATATTCGATTATTTAAAAAAATATGACGCGAAAATTTATAAAAAATACAAAGATAAAATTTCTGAATATATAAATAGCGAAGAAGTTTGGGAGAGTTATGCGGCTTTAACTGATCCAACAAAAGCGTTCGGCTATACAGAGCAAGCATTAAAATTGCAAGTTGAAGTAAAAAATATCATATCTGAATTTAAACAAAAAAAATTTGATTTTATCGCTAAAAGCGATAAAAATCAGTATTCTGAAATACTGCATCTGGCTAATATTCTAAATGAACATATATATTATCATACGGCAATAGCGCAAAATGCCGGCTATGAATTTCTACTGGGGTATCGCGATTATCTTATATCAGAAAATGTCAACTATATCTTTAATAAAGAATATGAACGTTGTGCTACAACTAAATTATTTTTGTTTGCGCATAATGCTCATCTTCAAAAAGGAAAAGTATATATGCCTATAGGCGGCAAAAATTGCGAATGGTATCCAGCCGGCGCATATATTTCAGATATTTTCAAAACTAAATATTGCATGTGCGGCAGCGCGATTGGCTATTGCGAAACTTATGTAGAAACCGCTCCTGAAATATCTACTTTTGAAAAATTATTTTTAGATTGGCATATCCCAAATTTTATTTTGGCAACTGATGAAATGATAAAAAATACTGATTTTTCAGAATTTAAAACACGCACATATTCTGATAAAAATCCGTCATATAAACCTTTATCAACACAAGCATTTTATGATTTTGATTATATATGCTTTTTTGACAAAGTAAACAAAAGTATTGCTATTAATTAACATTCTTCTTCTTTGTAAAAATCTAATAATAAGCGCCCAGCCAAAATTTTCAATTTTTTTATACATTGGCGGTGCAATCACGCTTTTCTTTTTGCAGATAATATCCTTTAATTTTTTTTGAACAATTTACTAGCGCCCAAACGCACCCAATTCTAATTTTTTTCAATATTTTCAATAATTTTATTGACAAAATCACAGAAATATTAGAATATTATTATTTTATGGATTTTTTTAGGAGGTTATAGAAATTATGGTAAAACAAGAACAAAAAAAAGATTTACAACAAATGTTAATATCAAATGGGATAGTTGTAACATTAGGCGAAAAAAATAAAATTATTCATAATGGAGCGGTATTAGTAGAAGGTGAAAAAATAAAAGCAATTGGCAAAGCGGCGGATTTAAAAAAGAAATATCCAAAAGCAAAATTGATAAATGCTCAAAACAAATTAGTAATGCCGGGCTTTATAAATACTCATATGCATTTATACAGCACATTTGCAAGGGGCTTGGGCAAAGCGGCTCCGTCAAAAAATTTTCCTGAAATTTTAAAAAATTTATGGTGGCGATTAGATAAAAAATTAAATATGCAAGATGTTTATTACAGCGCTATTCTGCCGCTAATAGATTGCATCAAACACGGGACAACTACAATAATAGATCATCACGCGAGCCCAAACGCGATAACCGGAAGTTTAGAAACAATCGCCAAAGCGTGTAAAAAAGCCGGTATCCGCGCTAATCTATGTTATGAAACATCAGACCGCGACGGCGCAAAAATTGCAGACGAAGGAATCGAAGAAAACGCAAATTTCATAAAAAAATGCGATGCTGAAAAAAATCCGATGATTTCTGGATTATTTGGTTTACACGCGTCAATGACAATTTCAGCAAAAACTCTTAGTAAATGTTTGAAATATGTTGAGGAACTTAACAGTGGTTTTCATGTGCATACAGCCGAAGATATTTCAGATGTTCAAGATTCAAAGAAAAAATACAAATGCGGAGTAATCGAAAGATGGTATAAAAACGGAGTATTAAAAGAAAAAACAATATTGCCTCATTGTATTCACATTTCTACCAAAGAAATGGACTTATTGGCAAAAACCGGAACAAATGCAATACACAATCCGCAATCAAATATGAACAATGCGGTCGGCGTAGCGAATATATTAGAAATGTTAAAACGCAAAGTATTAGTCGGTATGGGCACTGATGGTATGACTTCAAGAATGCAGGAAGAAGTTAGAACGGCATATTTATTACATCGGATAAATTTACGCAATCCGCAAGTAGCTTTTTGCGAAGCGCCTCAATTATTATTAAACAACAACGCGAAAATTGCTAATAAATTTTTCTATGGCGTTAAAGTTGGAGAATTATCAGTCGGCGCGGCTGCTGATATTATTTTAATTGATTATATTCCATTTACACCTTTTGACGAAAATACATTTTTAGGACATTTCTTGTTTGGCATATTTGAAGCGACTGTCGATACTACAATATGTAATGGCAAGATATTAATGCAAAATAAAAAATTAACAACATTAAACGAAGCTCAGTTATGCGCAGAAGCGCTTGAATTATCTAAAAAATTCTGGGCGCGCTTTTAATTTTTTTCATAATTTAGTTCTATAATTTTTATTTGAAAAACTTATAATTTCTAAAATTATGCGCTAGTCAAAATAATGGTTATTTGCGTATTTGCGCAATTGCGCAAATACGCAAATACCAATACAAGACATATGGAAAATTCAATATTCTCGCGATTGGAAATACTATTAAATAATCATAATTTAGAAAAATTATCAAAATTAACAATTGCAATTTTCGGATTAGGCGGAGTTGGCGGAATAACCACTGAACTATTATGCCGCAGCGGCATTAAAAATTTAATTATCTGCGATTTTGATAAAGTGCAATTATCCAATCTCAATCGCCAAATTTTATATACAATCAATGACATAGAAAAATTCAAAGTTGATATTGTTGAAAAACGGTTGCTGTCTATCAATCCCAAAATCAAAATTATAAAATTAAATAATCGGATAGATGATGAATTCATAAATAATTATTTACCTAATTATAAATTTGATTTTGCTATTGACGCTATTGATTCATTAAAAGCCAAAGCGGATTTGATAATCTATTTATTAAAAAATAACATTCCGTTTATTTCGTCGATGGGCGCTGCTGGAAAAACTGATATTACAAAAATCAGATGCGATTATATTGAAAATACTGTTAATTGTAGATTAAGCGCAGTTCTAAAAAAAAAATTACGCAAACAAATTGAAATTAACAAAAATATTTTTGTAGTGTATTCACCCGAACGCCAAAAAAAAGGAATTTATCCACCGACTGCCGAACCGTCAAAAATAATTAATGGCTCTATTGCTCATATCACCAATACATTTGGCGCTTATTGCGTAGATTATTTTTTTAAATTGTTTATTAACGCACTTTAATATTAAAAAATCATTTTTTAAAGTGTTTTAATATTTCAAGAATTTTTTCATACATTTTCGCGTCTTTTTGTATGATGTAATCCGCATATTTAGCGCCTTTTATCAAAGCATCGTCATTTTTTGAAGTAATCACTATTATTTTTGTATTTTGAAATGCAAATGATAATTTCAACATTGCCGCCAAGCCCGTGCCTGAAAAATAATCATCAACATAATTAACAATTATGATATCCGGCTTGAATTTTATCATATATAATAACGCTTTGGGAATACTCTCGCTCATAATAAGAGAATCTTTATATTCCTCAAGAGCAGTAGAAAAAATTTTAAATACCAGCGCTGAATCTGTTATTAATAATATTTTTATTTTTTCAGCAGTATTTGCATCTTTAACATTTGAAATATCTTTTGCGGCTTCTTCTTTTTTTGACGCAGATATTTCATTGTCTTTTTCTTTTTTTTTCTCAACAGAAAAATCAGGAATCTCATCTGACAGCAAATTCAAACTTTCAATTTTTTCAATAATATCGGTAATTTCATAGTTCTTAACTTCTATTCGTTTAAATATAATCTCTGAAAAATCTAAATATTTCAATAAATAATCAATCAAATCATCGCTTAATTTCTGCTGATTTTGAGTTTCTAGTTTTTTTATTTTTTCCTCAAAAAATTGAAATAAATCAGATACTATATGAATACCGTATGAGCCGGCGCTGCCCTTAATATTATGCGCTATTCGTTTTATCAATAAATAGTCAACATTTGTCCTGCCGGCTAATACTATATCTTCTAATTTTTGAAGTTGGTCGCTGACTTCTTTAATGTATTCTTCGATTAATTCTAAATAATCATTATCTATATTAATAAATTTTTTTGTCATAAAATTAATATTTCAATTCCAATAAATTCATAACATCCAACAAAACTTTTTCAGGTGATCTATCCGCATCAATTATATGTATTGGTTTATTGTGATTATTCTTATGCCACTCTACCAAATAATCATACATTTTTTTTATGAGTTCTGCGCCTACTTCTAAATTAGGAGTATCGCGCGCTATCTGACGCTTATACGATAATTCAAAAGGTATTAATAATCTAATAAAAAAATCCGGAAACACCAGACATTTTTTTATTTCTGTCTCGTATTTTTCTAAAAAATATATGTCATTCAAATGTTTAGAATACGACCAATGCACACCCATATGCGATTCTTCCAATATAACAGCATTTTCAATATTTTTCTTTTTAAAGTCTTTTTTGAGTTTTTCTATTTCATTTTGACGAATTTTTATTTCCGCCGCTAAAACATCAGTCAATTTATTTCTATCTTTTAAAATATTCAAATTATGTTTTTTTACTATTTCAGTTGTTAATTCCGGTAAATATCTAAAATTATTGGGAAAATATATTTTTAAAAAATTCGAGACCTCTGATTTTCCGGTTGCCGGCAGTCCTTCGATTATTATATGTTTTATCGCCATAATAAAATCACGCCCCTTTTTATTTAAAATAATTTATTGCTTCTTCTTCTGTCTCGAATACAGAAATATATTTATCTATCGGAATTATATCCAATGATCTTTTTACTATATTTTTCACGCAGCAAATAACAATATCACGCTCGCGATTAATATTTTTATAGTCAACATATTTTTTTAAAATTATGCCTATCGACGAACTATCAATAGCTTTTGTATTTTCTAAATTCAAAATTATTTTTTTGTCAGTTTCTGTAATTAATTGTTTTATTTCATTAAATTCTTCATCTTTAAAACCAATACCTAATCGCGCAGGTAATTTTATAATCAATATATTATCATCTATAATTTTCTTTTCAACAGCCATAAAAAATCACCTCTATTGTATTTCTTTAATTTCTTCTAATCTTCCATCTATATAAACTTTTAATTTTGCCGAGCCTTGATAACTTAATTTTAATAATAAACTTTTTCCTGCTGGCTCAATATTATTATAAATTATTTTTTCATTTACTTCATCTTCTAATACGATACTAACGCGCCGCGCACCGACATAATTCGGAGTAGTATAAGTATAATTCACAGTTTTTGGAAGCGCTTGTAATTGCTCGGTTGTGATGGAATTATAAAATAATTTTACTCGCGCATATTCTTGCATTTTTTCGCCGGCATTCGGTTCTTGTTTCAACACAACATTTGGCGGTCTATGAATATTATACAACGGCGCAGTTTCGCAAATTAACCGCAAATCATTAACTTTTCTTTCCGCTTCCTGAATATTCATTCCAATCAAATTCGGCAGCTCGGTCAATACAGTTTCTTTGCCACTGCTTATTACAAGCGTAATCGTAGAATTAGACGAAATAGTTTCGCCTGGTGCTGGCGTTTGAGAAATCACATAGCCTTCTGGCACAGTAGCATTAAAAACTCTCACCGGCTCTCTGACATTCAAAGTCAAATTAATATGGCGCATCTGCAAATCGCGCAATATATTCAACGCTTCCGTATATTGAATATTAGCAACATTTGGCATAGTTACTATTTCAGGACCGTCGCTAACATATAATGTTATTTTCCGCTGCCCAGTATTTTTTATACGCATCCCAGCTTGCGGCCATTGCGAAATCACTTTGTCTTTTTCGACTTTATTAGAATACTGCCTTACAATATTTAATTCTAAATCCGTCTTTCTGACTATCTTCTGCACTTCTGAAATATGCATATTTACAAATGAAGTAAGTTCTACTTCATCAGCGCGCATTCCGCGTATCAGCATAAAATAAAAAAATACAAAGACAATCGCTAAAAAAATTAGATAATTTCGCAATATTCTAAATATCAGATAAAAAAGTCCGGCTTTTTTTTGAACTGCCATAAATCTAACTAACTACCTCGCTATTAGTTTTCTATATTTTTTAAATCCCACTCTAAATAATCTTTTAAATTAGTAATATTAGGATTATTCGATAAAATTCTATTAAAATTCTTTTTCGGCTTTAATGACACGCCTATCAAAAAATCTTGGTTGTTCTTATCTAAATTATGCTCTTTTAATTCTATTGCTTTCCAATAATATGAAATTGCTGAATCGCTATTATTTGCCAATTCATAACCAAGTCCGATATTGTTGTATAATATTATTTTTTCTTTATCGTCCCATTCTTTGCTGGCTAATACGGCATTATATTTATTCACCGCTTCATTATAACGATTATTAAAAATATACATATTTGCAAGATTATAATCAACTATGCTCGTATCAAGTTGAATATTCGATAAATCTCCATTATAAAATTCAAGCAATTTATCCAAAGCTTTTTTATATTCGTCGGAATAATAAAATGAATACGCTAAATGAAAATTAATTTCATTATTATTAAGCCCTAATTCTTGCGATTTTAAATATTCATTTATCGCAAAATCATAATTTTTAAAAATATAAGCATACAATTTCGCTATATAATAATGAGTTTCTGGTATATGCGGCGCAAGTTCTAATGATTTCTGTAATCTTAATGTAGCATTTTTAATATCGCGTTTTTTATAAAACATATAGCCTAAATCAGATAAAATATACGCGTCATTAGGTCGCAATTCCAAATATTTTTCATAATTTTGCATAACTTTATCAATGCGATTTTGCAATTTATAAATTCGAGCAAGCTGCAAATATAATTCCGGCTGATTTGGATTTTCTTCGATACTCTTTAAATAAAAGCGCTCTGCACGGACATAATCTTTTTTAGCAATAAATATCTGTCCGTATGCCGCATACGCTTCGGCATCAAGCGGCGGAGCGTTTTTTAAACTCTGCAATTGGCTCTGCACTTTCAATGCTTTTTCAAATTCATTCAACTGCAAATATAATCTGCGCAATTTTAAATAAGCGGCTGGATCTTCCGGATTATACATTTTCGATCTTTCAAATGCTTCAACAGCATTATGCAAATCGTTTTTTAATAAATATATCTCGCCGCGATTATATAGACTTTCAGCGGTCACGCCGTTTAATCTATCCATCTGTTCACAATATGCACGCGCCGCTTCGTAATCGCCAAGCGAAATATTAACCTTTGCATATAAATTAAGCATCGGAAAATAATACGGTTTTATTTGTTTTACTATCTCTAAATAATTTGCCGCTTCTTTGAATTTACCCATTTTCCAACATTCTAATGCAAATGCTGTATAAATTTTTTCCTGATCTGGATTGAAAAATAATACTTTCGCTAATGCGCGATTTACTTGCGGTATATTGTCTTTTTTCAACGCTTCTATTGCACTCTTAAAATACAAATTAAAAAATAATGGCCGAATACCATATATATAACCGATCACTATCATTATTACTGTAGCAAGTGTCAAGCCGGTTACTATTATCCAACGCGGAACCTCTTGCTTTTTTTTCTGCAATAATACCGCTTCTTCAAATGGAATTACATCTTCTAAAACAAAATCGTCTTCGCTCGTCTGACTTTCATCAAAATCAAAATCAGTAAATATGTCGTTTATCTGCGTTTCTTCTTCCGCAGCTTTTGCTTCTTGTTTCTGCTGAACTGTCTCTGCGGTTTGTTTTAATAAATCTGTTATATTTGTAAATTCTTTTTCTGCCATTTGTTTTATATTTTACAAAATTTAGATTTAAGATAATTCTTTATCTTTATTTATTTTTTTAAAAACTTTTATTAATATTCCAGAGCCAGCAGGATTATTTGTAACCTGAAAATCATCCATTTCTTTCAACGCTTGAAATAATGAATAAATCCTGTGATTCTGTTTTTCTCTATACAAAATATTCTTTAAATCCGTAGTGGTAAGTTGAGGATTAATTATATCAATTTCAAAAATATCATTTTCATCTTTATATTCTACTTTCCCAAGCGAATAATTTATTGCTAATTCTTCTATTATTTTCTGTATCGCAAGTGAAATATATACTTTCTCAAACGAATTCATCGGCTTAACTCTTAAAATAACATCAATTTCTTTGAGTTTTTGATAAATCTTCTCTTTCGCGATTCTCTGTTTTTTACTTTCTTCTTTTTCTTTATTAATTTCACTTAAAACTCTCATTTTTCAAAACACTCCCTTATAAAATTAAATATTATACTTAAAAACTCGATTCTTGTAAATCAAAATCTGTTTGTTCAAATAAATTTTTTGCACAGTCGTATATTTTACGAGTATCTTTCAATTCAGAAAATATTCTGAACGATATAAATTTCACCGGTATATTTTTACTTAATTTACTCAAACCATTTTTATCTATTTTCTTCAATATCGGATCAAATATGGCTACAGCGTTTTTCCGCTCTTTGGTAGAAAACGGATTCTCCGGTCTGACATCTAGTATCGGAGTATCCACTCTTATGTCTATCGGCTCATTTAGTTGTGAATTTATCATATTTCTTATTGTTTCTTTATCAGGCACTTTGAAAAATATATTATCAACTGACAACGCATTAATATCTTTTTGATACGCTATCTTCCAACGCAATTTTCGATTTAATAAATTTTGCCATTCTATGCCTATTTGCTGTTTGCGTCCTTTTTCAGTATCCGCCCAAGAAGTTATGCACGAATGCATATAAAAATCGTCTAATTTATAAAATTTTTTGAGATTATCTAATGGATTGCCTAATTCTAATTCATCAAATGCCGGCTCTAATATTTCAGAAAATGATATATCAATTGACCTTACTGTTTTGTGATAATATACATTTTCATACATAAAAAGCCTAGCAATTAAGAATGCCTTTAATGCTGCGGCAGAACTTTTATGTAATACCAAACCGTCTTCAAATACAGAGGTCGTCTCTAATAATCTATCAATATCGAGCAATCCGTATTCGCGCACGCCGCAATAATACGCGTCTCGTATTAAATAATCAAGTTTATCCACGCTGTATAATCCGTAAATTATTTTTGAAAATATCTTTTCCCATAAATTTTTATATTCGCCAATCGGCTTAATAAAATTACAAATTAATTCAGGATCGAGAGCAGTTTCAAATTTTCCTTCCGGCGATCGGCGAATATTTTTTATTATATCCGCTAATTCTGTCATAATTATTTTTCTGCCAATATCTTCGTGCGTAACTTTGAATTTTTTATAGGTATATACTTGATCTAATGTGTGACCAAATGGTCCGTGTCCTATATCGTGCAATAATCCGGCAATCCTACAAGTTTCTACAACTGCTTCAACATCTGGTATTGACTCGTTCGGATAAACTTCTTTAAAATGATAATATAATTTTTTAGCAAATTTTCCTGCTAAATGCATTACTCCTAATGAATGCAAAAAGCGCGTATGCACCGCGCCAGGATATACCAGCCACGCGGTCTGCAACTGAAATATACGCTTCAATCGCTGCATCCATTTAGTATCTATTAAATCATTTTCGCCGGCATCTGATTCGCCGTCGCCTAATGTAAACCTTATATATCCGTGTATCGGATCTCGTATTATATCCGATTTACTACGCGGATCAAACTTCATTAATGTCATAAAATAAAAATATTCCCACAAAAAATTATAATAATAATTTCAAAATTACTATTATACTTTCACCATTTTTATTTGTCAATTTTTTTCTTGGCATTTTTTCAATTTGAGCATTTGGGCATCGCCCAAAAAGTTCAAATAAGATTTCATAATAATTTTGATGGATTTATTTTTCAGTTTTACGTTTACTGGCTTGCGGTTCAGCAGCTGATAAAATTTTCCGCTCGCTGATATACACAAGCAAAAAAAAAATGATTATCATTAAATAGTCAAAAAAACTTTGTTAAATTTTCAAGTAATTTCCAATCGTCTTCAACGCTTCTGCCTGCAATAGTCAAATACCCGCCAATAATAAAACCATTAGCGCCTGCTAAAAATGACAGCCCTTGAAAATCACCGAGTGTCTCTCTGCCAGCGGCAAGTTTTATCATTTTATCTTCCAATATAATTCTAAACAGCGCTATTGTTTTGATTATTTCAAAAACAGATATTCTTTTAACATTTTCTAATGGCGTACCTTTTATTGGCATCAATATATTAATCGGCACAGCGTCAACTTCAAGTTTTTTTAAAGTCAGCGCCATTTCAATTCTATCTTCAATACTTTCGCCGAGCCCTATTATGCCGCCTGAACAAACTTCAAAACCAATTTTTTTTAATCTTTCAATCATTGCAATTCTATCTTTAAAACTATGCGTTGTCACAATATTTGAATAAAATTTTTCTGATGTTTCAATATTGTGATGGAATCTCGTCAGCCCGCTTTCTTTTAATATCAATAACTGCTTTTCTGTTAATTCTCCAAGCGATGCGCACGGTTTGATATTTTTTTCAATATTTATTTTTTCTAACATTTTAGAAATTTTTAAAATCTGTTTATCATTAAGCCCCCGACCGCTTGTTACAATTCCAAAACGTTCGGCTTTATTTTTTTCAGCAATTTCCGCGCATTTCAAAACTTCATTTTCGCTAATTAAATCAAAAGACTGCGCAGCTGTCTTATAATGTCCAGATTGCGCGCAAAACTTACAGTCTTCCGAGCATCTGCCGGATTTAGCATTTACTATCGAGCATATTTCAAATTTATTTTGACATTTTTCTAAATAAATTTTTCGCGATTCTTTGATAAGTTCAAATATATCACATTTCAATAATTCACGAATCTTTTTTTTAGTCATATTCAAGCAGTAAATAATTATTTTCAAAAATTAAAATAAAATTATTTTTGTAAATTTTGGAATGTCAACAAATCGCGGAATAATTAATTTGAATACTTCCTTCATCAAATCAGGCGTTAAATGCAAATAATTCATCACTGTTTTATTAAATTCAGGAAGTTTATTATCTCCGGTCTCGCCAATACAAAGAGACGATACTAAAATATCAGAAATATGCAAAATACTGGATTCTTTTTGATATTTTCCTAAATTAGGCGAACGATAAAATTCAATAATATTCTGCATTTTTTCAGGATATTCAAGATACTTTAAAATCCGAATAATAAGAAGTATTTGCAAAGAACGAGCAAATACTTTGTTTTCTACTTCATAAAAATTTAGATTTTCTGTTATTGATTCGTCAAAAATATTCAAATACATTCCTTTTTCAAAATTCAACAGCAGCATCTTGCCAAAATTATGATAAAAACCGCAAATAAAAATTTCAAAATTAGAATCAATAGTTTTATAAAAAATCGGCACAGTATAATGTGCCATTATAGCAGTCGCTATATTATGATAAAATTGCTTGCGAATATGCGAATCTTCTTTTAAAAAAGTATCTTTTAGGATTTTATATAAAATTACAGTTTCTAAAACTTTATATTTACCTAATATCGCAATCGCTTCGTCAATATTATGAATAGCTGTCTTCGGCTGATATATTAAATTGTTGAATATTTCTTTTGTTTTATCGACAAATTCAGGATAATTCGTCTGCAGCCAATTATGAATTTCTTTGATATTCAAAGTATTGAATTTTTCTCTAATTTCTCGAACAGCAGAAAGCGTATTTTTTTTTTCAAAGTTTTCTATTATATTTTTTGTAGTGTTTTCAAATATCTTATTTTTCATATAATTCCGGGCATTTTTTTATTAAATAATCAAATGCCTTTAAACTAAAATTTTCTAAAAATTGATAGAAATGATTATTTTGATACGGCTTAAATCTATCGGCTATTCGCTGTTTTAATAGTTCGTATTTTTCTTCTTCTTGTGAGCGAATATAAATTTTTTCTTCAATCCAATAACGATTAGTATCATTAAAACCATCAAAAAATTCTCTGGTTTTTTCAATTATTTTATCAGTCAAAATCGTGTCTTTCGGCACTAACACTCTGCCGTTGTCATCTAATATCGGCGTGATTAATTTCATTCCCGGCTTTAAAGCATCAAAAAAAACTTCGCGTTTTATTACTTTTTCTTGCATTACTAAAAATTATACTTTATCTTACATTCATTTGTCAATATTTTTTAGTAAACAAAAAACATTTTTTTTATGTGAGTGAATGTTGTATAATCTATTTCTTTGATTTTTCTAAGGTCATTCACAGAATTAAATTTTCCGTGCTTTTTACGAAATTCCAAAATAGCATTTGCTATTTCTACTGAAATATAAGGCAATTGCCGCAATTCAAGATAATTACAAGTATTCAAATTCATCGGCTCTATATTAGCAATATCAGACGGCTTCCATATTTTTTTCTTATACGGCTTTAATTCAAGATGCGGCTTTAATTTTTCTACTCGCGCAGAACTAATACCTTTTACATTAGATAATTCTTCAATTGTTTTAAAGCCATTATTTATTTCACGATAATCTATTATACGCTGTGCCATATTTTTTCCAATACCTTCAACGCTCATTAATTCTTCTAAATCCGCTGAATTTATATCAACTTTATCTGAATACACCATTTTAATTTTTTTCTGGTTCGGCGGCGGCGGTGCTGTTATTTTTTTTTCTTCTTGTTCTTTTTTTTCGGTTTCTTCAAGTTCAGTCGCACTCTTCCGAACTGTAATATATTCTTTAAACGAATTAAATTTGGTTTCGCCAATACCTGGAACATTCAGCAAATCTTCAATACTTTTAAATGGCCCGTTTTCCTTTCGATATTTTATTATTTTTTTCGCAGTGCCCGGACCTATTCCACTAATTTTTACTAATTCGTCAATTACCGCTGTATTCAAATCTAATTTCATTGATTCAATAAATTCTTGTTTTTCTTTTTCGTTTAATTCAACCAACGGCAAATGGTCATTTTTAATATTTTGAATTTTTCTGGGCGGCGGAAGATTTGGCTGGTCTGCTAATATTTTTTCCCGTAATTTCTCAAAATTAAAAATCAAATATAAATTAACAATGATTACAATAATTAAACCTATGACTAAAATCTTATATTTAAAAAATTTCATAACATTTATAATTGCAAAAATGCCATAATTACTGACGCGGAAACTGCCGCGTTCAACGATTCTATTTTCGGATTTAATGGAATCCTAATTTTTTTGATATAATCGTTTTTTAAAATTTCCGGATCTATCCCGTGATGTTCATTGCCTATTATAATGGCAATTTTGTCTTTTTTATTCAAAACAGAATAATACGGTTCGCCGTCTGACGGCACTGCCGCAAATATTTTAAATTCTTTTTCTTTTAATGTATCTAAAACAAAATTTGCTTCAATATCATACAGTATCGGTATATGCAAATGAGAACCCAACGCGCTGCGTATTACTTTCATATTATACAATTCTACGCTGTTAGACAAAATAAAAATGCCTGAAAAATTAAATGCCGCGGCGCTTCTAATTATCGTGCCTAAATTCCCCGGGTCAGACATTCTATCCAATATCAAAATTTTACTATCCTGCTTTTTTAACGCTGTTTCCATTGGTATAAACTTCATCGGCGCTACGCAAAATATTCCTTGCGGCGAAACAGTATCAACCATTTTTTCAAATGTCTTAGTAGAAATAGTATAAATAGGAACCTTTATTTTTTTCAATTTTGAAAGAATATCAACGCTTTTTTCAGAATTGATAAATTCGTCTGAACACACTACATAAAACGGTTCAATTCCAGCATTTAATAACTCATTTATGCATATTATTCCTTCGATTATATATTTATATGTTTCTTTTCTATAGCGTTTTTTATGCAGTTTAAATATTTCTGTCTCGATTTTTTGCGGCAATTCTTTAAAGTCCATAAATTACTAACTCTCAATAAAAATTTTTTATATTCTAATAATAAAAATAATTAAAGTCAAGAAAAATCATAATTCGTAATATTCAATTCTTTGCATATCATCTGCAATTCCTTTAAAGTTTCTTCTGTTAACGGCGCGCCTTTATCTTTTCTTTCAAGCCATATTAAATATTCTTTTTCGCCAGCCGTATAAATTTTTGATTGTCCCGGCATTTTTTTTGAATTTCGCAATTCGCGTAAAATACTGCCTGCGATTTTTTTAAACAACACGGGTTCTATAAAATTTTCGATATTTATTGCTATAAAAAAATGCCCTATGCCGTATGGCACTTTTTTGCCGTCTTTAAAAGTATCATTTAACGCTTTTAAATATTTTCCGTTTTGTAATGCGGCAGATAAAATTTCAACAACAGTAGCATAACCGTAGCCCTTGTAGCCCGCGCCTTCTTCTCCTATCCCGCCGAGCGGCGTTAATGCCGCTTTGCCGAGCGTTAAATCTTTTAGAATTTGTTTTGGATCATTACGCGTATTGCCGTTTTCATCTATCACCCAACCATCTGGAATATTTTTATTTAATCGCGCGCTTGTCTCTATTTTTCCGCGCTGCGCTAATGATGTCGCACAATCCAATACAAATGGAAATTCTTCATCTGTCGGGATCCCAAAAGTCAGCGGATTAGTGCCGAGCATATTTTCCACGCCGAAAGTCGGAGCGACTGATGGTCTTGCATTTGTGCCTGTTATTCCTATCATATCATTATTAATCGCTTGAATTACATAATAGCCCGCGATACCGTAATGCGTGGAATTTTTTACGGCTGTCATTCCAATTCCATATTTCTTTGCTTTGGCAATTGCTATATCCATAGATTTTTTCGCGGCAGAATGACCCATTCCGTGATGCGCGTCTATCACAGCCGTTGCCTCTGCATCTTTGATTATTTCTATCTGCGCATTTGGAAATTGTATGCCTTCTTTTATTCTGTCATAATACACATTTTTAAATCGAGCAATCCCGTGAGAATCTATCCCGCGTTTATCCGCTGCAATTAATACATCTGCGCAAATTGCAGCATCTTCTTCGCTTGCGCCTAATTTTATCAATACTTCTTTCATAAAATTTTCTAAAATCTCAAATTTCAGCCATTTTATCTTCTCCATTTTTTTACTCCTTTTTTTATAATCAAAAATAAGTTATTATTTGCTTGAATATTTCAAAATTTCTGGCATTAACGGAAAACTGCGATTCCAGATGAAATAATAATATCGACGAAAAATTATTTTCTTCTAAATACCGCAATTTGTCAAACATTAATTTTAATATCATTTTATCGTCAAATTTCGTTTTTACATAATCGCAATCAGGCAATGTATTTAATATCCGTAAAATAAAATTATCATCATATAAAATTCCAGAATAAAAACAACCAAATAAATGTCCGCTTTTCACATATGCATCGCGAACGCTCCAATCTTCTTGAAAATCTAATTTTATTTTATCGTATAAATTCTGCGTCAATATAAATGCCGGCGCGCGAAATTTTGTAACTTTGAATTTTATTGAAAATTCCTTGATTTTTTTGAGTTTTTCTGATATTTTAATTTCATTATCAAATTGCATTTTTCCGCTATGGTCATAACCATGACATGCTATTTCTATTCCGCTTTTAAGCAAATCTAATAAATGTCCTTCGGAATATCTAAATGCGCAAACTGGTAAAAACACTATAATTTTAAAATTTTCTTTTTTGCGGTTTAATAAATAATTCAAAAAATAATCTATTTTCTTGTAGCCCTGCAATGTATCAATATCAAATGTAATATATACATTTTTTTCTGTTTCCCGCGCGAGCAAATATTTATCGCAAAAATTGCCAATAT
This sequence comes from bacterium, assembly GCA_029551925.1. Classification (GTDB taxonomy): domain Bacteria; phylum JAGOBX01; class JAGOBX01; order JAGOBX01; family JAGOBX01; genus JAKPEO01. The sequence continues at coordinate 25,711 of JAKPEO010000007.1, read as the reverse complement.
TGTTTTCTATTAATAACTCATCATAATTTTCGCATTGTAATCTATAATAAAAATTCATCAATATTTTCCTGAAATAATAAGGTATTATATGATAATGTATCGGAAATTTTGCGTAGATGCTTTTAGTTTTATAAAAATAATGCTCTTTAATAAAATTAAGAATTATATCATTAATCTTTGAAAACCTAATATTGTCCGTATATTCGGAATACGCTATTTGTGTTATTTGTTTTTCTAATATATTAATTTGATGATTCAATATCTGTCAATTTCCTGAATGCGTTTTGAATTTCTTCTGGCGTGTTGATTATTTTCCCGGTTTTTGCGCAGACGCACGCGCATTTCGTAAAACCTTTAACTAATAATTTATCTGCTTGATTAAAAATTTCATTATACACAGTAAAAAATTTTTTATTATAATCTACTATTGCTGAATATATTTTCAAATCATCATTATAATGCGCTGATGATTTATAGTCAATTTCAACGCGCACAACGACAAATATAATGTCTTGCTGATGATAGCGCTCTAATTCTATTCCGACGCTTCGTAATAATTCAGTTCGACCTATTTCAAAATATTTTAGATAATTAGCGTAATATACTACTTTCCCGCAATCAGTATCAGAATAGTAAATTCTATGGCGCACGCAATGTCGTTTTGCGCTGTTGATTTTATTATTATCTAATTCCATTAGATAATCACCATTTTAATTTTCCGCAGATTTGCATTTCATAAATCTGCGGAAAATCAATTTATTTTTTAATATCTATAATGATCTGGTTTATACGGACCATCTACTGATACGCCTATATAATCCGCTTGCTTTTTAGTAAGTTTTGTTAATCTTACTCCTATTTTTTCTAAATGCAAACGCGCCACTTCTTCATCAAGTTTTTTAGGAAGAGTATATACTCCTATTTCGTGTTTGTTTTTCCATAAATCAAGTTGCGCTAATGTTTGATTAGTAAATGAATTGGACATAACAAACGAAGGATGACCGGTAGCGCAGCCCAAATTCACTAATCTGCCGTCAGCTAATAAATAAATTTCATGACCGTCTGGAAAAATATATTTGTCAACCTGCGGCTTGATATTTACCTTTTTCACGCCTTTTGCTTTTTTTAATCTGTCAACTTGTATTTCATTATCAAAATGTCCAATATTGCATACTATCGCTTGATCCTTCATTTTTTGCATATGTTCTAATGTGATAACATCGCAATTGCCTGTCGCTGTAACATAAATATCCGCTTCACCTAATGTGTCTTCTACGCTCGCTACTTCATAGCCAGCCATTGCCGCTTGTAATGCGCAAATTGGATCTATTTCTGTAACTATCACGCGCGCACCAAAAGCGCTTAATGATTGAGCCGAGCCCTTGCCTACATCTCCATAGCCGCAGACTACGCATACCTTGCCTGCCACCATTACATCAGTTGCGCGTTTTATTCCGTCAGCTAATGATTCGCGGCAGCCGTATAAATTATCAAATTTTGATTTTGTCACCGAATCATTGACATTTATCGCCGGAAATAATAATTCTTTTTTCTCGAGCATTTGATATAATCTATGCACGCCGGTTGTTGTTTCTTCTGAAACTCCGCGTATTTCTTTTATCATTTTAGACCATCTATTTGGTTCGCTTTTTAATACTTTTTGCAATATTTTTTTTAATTCCACCAAATCTTCGCCGTCATCTTTGTTTATTTTCAAAACAGACGGATCTTTTTCTGCTTTATAGCCCAAGTGTATCATTAATGTCGCATCGCCGCCGTCGTCAACAATTAAATTCGGTCCTTTACCGCCTTTAAATGTCAATGCCCGCAAAGTGCAATCCCAATAATCAGCCAAAGTTTCGCCTTTCCACGCAAAAACCGGTATTCCTGCTTTTGCTATCGCGGCTGCTGCATGATCTTGAGTAGAATATATATTACAAGACGCCCAACGCACTTCTGCTCCTAATTCTTTTAATGTCTCAATTAAAACCGCTGTCTGTATGGTCATATGCAGCGAACCAGTGATTCTCGCGCCTTTTAATGGTTTATTTTTAGCATATTTTTCACGAACAGCCATTAATCCTGGCATTTCTTTTTCTGCGATTGTGATTTCTTTGCGGCCCCAATCCGCTAATTTTATATCTTTAATCTTATAATCATTACCTGCCATTTTTTTTGCTCCTTAATTATTTTTAATTAATTTTTTTTGACTAAAAATTATATTTTACTTTATAAAATAAAACAAGTTTTTTATTGATTTTTTTGCTTGCGGATTATAATCTTTTTACTTTAAATTTAAAATAAAAATTAAGGATATAAAACTTTATGGATTACTATGCGCATCCAACAAGCGTTATTGACGACGGCGCTAATATTGGAAAAAATACGCAAATTTGGCATTTTTGCCATATTTCTTCCGGCGCCGTTATCGGCGAAAATTGCAAAATCGGACAAAATGTATTTATCAGCGGCAAAGTAATAATCGGCAATAATGTCAAAATCCAGAATAATGTTTCGGTATATGACGGCGTGATATTAGAAGATAATGTATTTTGCGGACCGAGTATGGTATTTACAAATGTATTCAATCCGCGTTGCGAAGTAAATAGAAACGATATGAAATTTTATAGAAAAACATTAGTTAAAAAAGGCGCGTCTATCGGAGCTAATGCTACTATTGTTTGCGGCGTTACTATTGAAGAATATGCTTTTATCGGCGCTGGAAGCGTAGTCACAAAAGATGTTTCGGCTTTCGCATTAGTATATGGCAATCCAGCCAAACAAAAAGGATGGATTTGCAAATGCGGCGAAAAATTACATAATACAGACGCTGAAAATTATTATTGCGAAGCGTGTAATAAAAAATATAAAATAATAAATAATAAGATGAATTGTCTTGAATAATTTTTATTTGTTTTGTTATTTATCCTGAAAAAAAGCGAGTTATGAAAAAAATTATTAATGTTGTCGGCGCTCGGCCAAATTTTATGAAAATTCATCAATTGCAATTAGAATTAGATCAATATTCCAATGCCGTGATTTATAAACTTGTTCATACAGGTCAGCATTATGACGCTAATATGTCTCAAAATTTTTTTGACGATTTAGGAATGAAAAAACCGGATTATTTTCTAAATGTCGGCAGCGGCGGGCACGGCGAACAAACTGGCAGAATAATGATAGAATTTGAAAAAATATTATTATCAGAAAAACCTGATATTGTCGTTGTGGCGGGCGATGTAAACTCTACTATTGCTTGCGCATTAGACGCTGTAAAATTAGGCATAAAAGTAGCGCATATTGAAGCCGGCTGCCGAAGTTTTGATAGAAAAATGCCAGAAGAAATTAATAGAGTATTGACTGACGCTATTTCAGATTATTTATTTACGCTTGATGAAACCGGCAATCAAAATTTAATAAATGAAGGGATACCGCGTAATAAAATATTTTGCGTAGGCGATATTATGATAGACGCCGTTGATTATATCCTCAAAAAAAATACAGAATCTTTTATAAAAACAAAATTCAATTTAAAAAAGAATGATTATGCTGTCGTTACTCTGCATCGTCCTTCAAATGTGGATAATATTGAAAACTTATCGTTAATAGTCGATATTTTAAAGGCAGTACAGCAAAAAACAAAATTAGTGTTTCCTATACATCCGCGCACTTTAAAAAATTTAAAATCATTTTCTAAAAAAAACAAAAAATTATCAGAGTTATTCGAAATTGAAAATATTTTTTTAACAGAACCATTAGATTATTCTAATTTCATCAATTTAATAAAAGATTCAAAATTTGTATTAACTGATTCAGGCAGCATACAAATAGAAACAAGTTATATGAATATTCCGTGTTTGACAATGCGCGACACAACAGAACGCAGATGCACGATTGATTTCGGCACAAATGAATTAGTGTCGTTAAATAAAGATTTAATTTTAAAATTTGTAACAGACATTTTAAACGGCAAATATAAAACCGCAAAAAATAATGATAATTGGCGAAATAAAGTATCTGAACGCATTGTAAAAATTTTATTAAATGGAGAAAAATAAAAAATGGCAAATAAAAATTTTGCGATTATGGGAGTCGGCGGATATATTGCGCCGAGACATTTAAACGCTATAAAAGAAACAGGCAATAATTTAGTTGCCGCATTAGATATAAATGATTCTGTTGGAATTCTCGATAAATATTTTTTTAACGCTGATTTTTTTACGGAATTTGAAAGATTTGATAGGCATCTTGAAAAATTAAAAGCAAAAGGAATAAACATTGATTATATTTCTATATGCACTCCGAATTATTTACACGATGCGCATATAAGATTTTCTATGAGGATCGGCGCTGATGCTATATGCGAAAAACCGTTAGTTTTAAATCCTTGGAATTTAGATGCGTTAGAAGAATTAGAACAAAAATATAATCAAAAAGTTTATTGCATATTACAATTACGCTGTCATCCTGCTATTATCGCATTAAAAGAAAAGATCGAAAATCAAAAAAAAGAAAAAAAATATAAAATAAAATTAAAATATATTACTCCACGCGGCAATTGGTATCATTATTCTTGGAAAGGTAAATTAGAGAAATCCGGCGGAATCGTGACAAATATTGGAATACATTTTTTTGATATGCTGATCTGGATATTTGGCGATTGTAAATATTATAATGTTTATAATATGACTGACAAAAAAGCAAGCGGTATTTTAGAATTAGAAAATGCGTCTGTCGAATGGGAATTATCTATCGATTATCAAGATCTGCCAAAAGATTGTTCTAAATCTACTTTTCGGCTAATTACAATAGATGACGAAATATTGGAATTTTCAGACGGCTTTACAGATTTACATACTGAAATATATAGATACATTTTATCAGGATGCGGGTTCGGTATAGCGGATTGCCGAAAATCTATTAATTTAGTGTATAATATTCGTAATTTTAAACCTAACAAAATCGAATAACTACAATTGATTGCTGTTTAGCGTATTTGCGTATTTGCGCAAATACGCAAATAGTCAATAACGCTTAAATCAAAAAAAAATTATTCCGCAGATTTATACCTGCGACTATTATTTTGTCAATTGCTTCGCAATTTCGTAGGCGAAATTATTGTCAAACACAAATGTAAGTTTTATAATCCCAGATTTTATATCAATCTTGTATGTCAGTCATCTCGGCTGACAAAATTAATTTTATAGTATCGTAAAATACAGCGCGCAAATTAAAATTTGCGATTACAATTACGCGCAATTTTTTTGGAACAATTTACAATCGCGCTCACAAGTCAAAAAAAATTTTTTTAAATTGATTTTGTTAAAAAAAATATTAAAATAAAATAATTAGATTATTTTTAACAAAAGGAGCGGAATAAATGAAAAATTTTAAATTTGAGACATTAGCAATACATAGCGGTCAAAAAATAGATGCGGACACGCTATCGCGAGCTGTGCCGATTTATCGCACGAGTTCGTATTTATTTAAAAATTCAGAGCATGCAGCAAATTTATTTGCATTAAAGGAATTGGGGTATATTTATACACGATTGGGCAATCCGACACAAGATGTATTAGAACAGCGAATGACGGCATTAGAAGGCGGCGCAGGCGCATTAGCATTGTCATCAGGCACAACCGCAATATACTACACAATAATAAATATATGTTCAGTAGGTGATGAATTTATTTCCGCTTCAAATCTATACGGCGGCACATATGCAATGTTTCACGATATATTACCGCAATTTGGGATAACGGCAAAATTTGTAGATTCACGAAAATTCGATCAAATCAAAAATGCAATAACTGAGAAAACGCGCGCAATATTTATAGAAACAATCGGAAATCCTGCACTTGATGTTGCCGACATTTCTGAAATATCAAAAATTGCAAAAGAACATAATTTACCGCTTATTGTAGATTCGACATTCACTACTCCATATTTATTAAAACCAATAGAATACGGCGCTGATATTGTTGTGCATTCATTGACAAAATGGATAGGCGGTCACGGGACTGCTATCGGCGGAATAGTTGTTGATTCAGGGAAATTCAATTGGCAAGATAAAAAATTCAAGTTATTTACAGAGCCCGATGCAAGTTATCACGGTTTGCGTTATGCTTATGATTTAGGAGAATTAAGCAGTCTGGCATTTATTTTGAGAATGCGATTAGTGCCGCTTCGCAATTTAGGCGGATGTATTTCCCCCGATAATGCCTGGATATTTTTGCAGGGCTTGGAAACATTAGCGCTTCGAATGGAACGCCATTCTCAAAACGCATTAGCAGTCGCAAAATTTTTGAATAATAATAATAATGTCGAATGGGTACGCTATCCGGGGCTGCCTTGTGATCCGACTTATCCGATTGCTTCAAAATATTTAAAAAAAGGTTTCGGCGGGATGGTGGTATTTGGTATTAAAGGCGGCAAAACAGCAGGCCAAAAATTTATTGAAAATCTCAAATTATTCTCGCATTTAGCAAATGTCGGAGATGCTAAATCATTAGCGATTCATCCTGCTACTACTACGCATTCACAATTATCGGATGCTGACCAATTAAAAGGCGGTATTACTCCAGATTTAGTAAGATTATCAATTGGAATAGAAAATATCGATGATATAATCGCAGATATATCGCAAGCATTAGAAAAAATATAAATTTTATTTAGGTATAAATTTTATTTATGGAAAATTTAGTTAGTAAATCTTTACGATTTTACGGCAGAGTGCAAGGAGTGGGGTTCAGATATTTTTTTTCTAATTTAGCAAGACAATACAAAATTACCGGCTGGGTAAAAAACGAACCGGACGGCACTGTAAGCGCAGAAATTACAGGAGTCCCAGAAAATGTAGAATTTTTAATTGAAAAAGCAAAAGAAGGGCCTGATTTCGGCTGCGTTAGAAAAGTTGATATTATAGATTTGCCGAATATTATGAAATTTGAAAAATTTACAATTAGATATTAATAACTTTTGATGTTAAACAAATTGCGTTTTTTAATTGCTATTTTTATCGCTTTCACAATATTGCATAATTGCGCTGTATCGCGCGGCGGTATTAATTATAAAATCAAACCGGGCGATACGCTTAAATCAATCGCTGATAAATATAATGTGTCAGTTGACGAACTTGCCAAAATCAATAAAATTTCTAATCCCGCAAAAATTTATGCCGGCAATATTCTTTATATTCCTCCTGTAAAAAAGAAAAAAACTCAAATTTCTGAAATTGTAAAAACTGACAAAAACGATGAAAGCAACAAAGCAATTGCAGTGCAGCAACCGCAGCAGCCAGCTTCTGCCGCGCCAAGTAAAAAAAATAAAGAACCTTACGCTAAACAAAACGCTAATATAGATAATACTCTAATAAAGAAAAATAAACCGAAAGATTTTAATTTTGACTGGCCGGTATATGGAAAAATTATCGCGCATTTTTCAACCTTAACGCGCGGTATTACAATTGAAGTTGAAGACAGCGCTCCAGTCAAAGCATCAGCAGACGGTGTTGTTATATATTCTGCGCCGCTTAAAGGTTATGGAAATACAATTATCATTAAACACACAGAAAAATATTTGACAGTATATACATATCTAAAAGAAAATAAAATAAATATTGACCAACAAGTCAAAAAAAATGAAGTTATAGGTATTGCTGGAATATCATCTGAATCCGGTTTTGACAAACCTATTGTGCACTTTGAAATACGAGTAACTGAAAATGGCGCACCGATTGCAGTTGACCCGATTGTTTATTTAGATTGATGTTTTTTTAGAAATTACCGCAAGCGCATAAAAAAATTACGGAAAACTCGGATACAGCCATTCCGGGTCAGGCGCTTCTATTTTTTCAATATAATCGTCTTCAATATAAGCGATATATCCTTTGCCTTTGGGATTGGCGATAAAAGTCAATTTTCCACGAATTTTAAGCCAATCATCATATCTATTATAATCATATTTTTGTTTGTTTTCCACTATTATTCCTAATGGCATCATATCTGCTGCACAGCATATCATAATTAATCTAATAATCATAAATTCGTTTTCATATAAATCAATCGAATCTTTTCCATATTGCCTATAAAGTTGCCCAATAGTTTCTATTTTCATTTCAAATTTTTCAATTTCTTTTTTAGATTTTAATAAATTGAATAAATTATAAATTTCTATAATATTTAATTTTTTGTAAGTTTCGCTATCTTGATTTAATTGCAAATCTGAAAGCAATTCTTTTTTTCTTACGCCAAAAGATTTTTTTGATTCTTCAAATTGTTTGAAATTTACTGTTCCTTTAAATTTGGTATCAACTAATTTTGATGTTTGAAGCATTGGCTTATCAAAAATCAATAAAAATGCAGGAAATAACAAAATCACTCCAAAATCGAATTTGAATACGTATTTTCTATTTTTAAAAAGTGCGGCGAAAATTAATATCAATAATAGTCCTGTAATGATAATAGCAGTTAAAACATAGACATTATATTTAGGATGAATATATTTAACTAATTTATTAGAAAAATAAACTGACGAAATCGAAATATTTAAAATTAATAATGATATAAATTTAATGACATTCATAATTTTTAATGATATAAATTAAAGAGAATTTGAAAAATCAGAGCAAACAAAAAAACTAAAACAAAACAAAGCGAAACAACTTTAAATACAAATTTTTTATTAAATACACGCAGATACATAACTAATAACTTTATATCCATCATAGGACCAAACCACATAAATGCGAGTTTTGCGGACAGCGAAAAATGCGAAAACGAATAGGCAATAAACGCATCAGCTTCTGAACATATAGACAAAACAAATGCAAAAAATATTAAAATTATTATTTCTATAAAACTAAAATACGAATGCGATTTATACAAATTTATCGGATTATAATAAGATACCAGCGCAGATATACTTGCGCCGATAGTAAGATATACAAGTATCAATACAGCGTCATTAAGAAAAGTATTTAAAAAAACATAGAATTTATTTTTATTATGAAAATGTGTTTTATCGCAATTTTGATGATTGTGATTTGATGGATTATTGTATTCGTGATGTTCACACTCGCAATGACAATCGTGATTTTTGTTATCAATAATACTTTTATCTTTTTCAGAGTTTTCATTTTTCATTAAAGACGCTATTATTACAGCGATAATGAGCGACACAAAAATACGTAAAAACGCAATATCAAAACGATTATTAAAAGCCGCATAAGTTGAAAACAACACAATCGGCTGAAATGCCGGAGCGCTTAATAAATAGCCTATCATAGGACCTGTCGGCACGCCTTTTTTTCTTAATCTAATGATTACTGGAACAATACCGCATTCGCAGATAGGAAACAAAAAACCTGCGGCGCTAAATAAAAAAATAGTTTTAAAATTATTTTTGCCGGCGTATTTTTTAACAAAATTCTCAGATAAAAAAACTTCCATTAATGCAGAAATAATAGCGCCAATAATTATAAAAGGAAAGCCCTCAAGAATTATACTCGTAAATATCAAATAAAAATTTGCCATATTAATAATCGCAATTTTTACTTGATTTTATATTAATAGTCAAGTAAAATCTGAAAAAATATTTTTTATTGCCGAAGTGGTGAAATTGGTAGACACGTACGGTTCAGGTCCGTATGGATGCAAATCCTTGTGGGTTCGAGTCCCGCCTTCGGCAATTTAAAAATTAAAAAATAATTGTTTTTTTGAAATAATTATTATAAAATGAAATATTATTTTTTTTCGGGAGGCGCGCTCTTGAATTTATCTACAATCAAAAATTTTTTTATAATTTTTATTATTAACATTTTTTTTATTCTTCCGCTATCTGCAAATGATACGACGATAAACATTACAACAATAAAAAATGAATCTATCCAATTTTTCGATAAATTTTTTAGTAATTTTCAGGAATTAAAAAACAATTATGAATTGCAAATTTCAGAATTAAACAAAAAGATAGACGGTTTGAATAATAACATATCAGAATTAAATCAAAAGATAAAAGCATTAGAAGAAGAAAAAATAAAACTAATAGAAATAAATAAGCAGATACCGGATTTACAAAAACAAATTGAACAATTACAAAATGATAGAGAGCGATTAATAGCGGATTTAACAGAGACCAAAAAAAAAGGAATTGAAGAATTAAAAGCAATAAACGTAAAAATGTTAGACGCTTTAAATGCATACAGTCATTCTGAAATAGAATTAGAAAATAAAAAACGCGAAGTAGAAAAATTAAATAATTCATTAATCGCAATAAGAAATAATTTATACGAGCGTGAAAAATACATAGAAGCATTAGAATTAGAAAGAAAAAAACTTACTGATAATTTAGAAACATCTAAAAAGAACATATCGGAATTAACCGAAAGAATAAACAGTATGCAAAAAGAAATAGTGAAATTATCTGAAAGAAACGATACGCTGACATCTGTTAATTCATTATTGCAAAAAGAAAATTTATTTTTATCAGAGCGCGTAAAGCAATTGAATAAAGATAAGGAACAACAATTAATAGAAACCAACAAATTAAATGATAATATTCAATTATTAAAAAATGAGATAGCGGAAAGCAAAAAGACAATAGCGCAGCGCGAAGCGGATATTGATTTTTTAAAAAATACGACAAAACAGCAAGCAGAACGCATCCGCGAACACAGAAACGAAATCAACAAATTAAATTCTGATATTAATCAGCAAATTATAGAGAAACAGGCGTTAGAGACGCGCATAAAAGACTTGCAGAATACTATATTAAAATCAGACACTATGATAGCGGATTTAAAGCAAAAAAATTCAGAATTGCAAAACGAGCTTGAAAAATTAAATGTCTATAAAGATTTTTATTCTAAAATGTCAAAAGAGCGCGATTTGCAAAATATCGAATTAGAAAAAGTAAAGAGCGAGCGAAATGAATTGATAATAACATTAACAAAACAGCAAAAAGATATTGAAACATTAAAAAATGTGATATTAGAAAAAAATAAACTTATAGATTCACAAAAAATCGAATTAAACAAGTTATATGACAGATTACGCGAATTAGTAAAGTAACGAAAAAATAAAATAAAATTTTTTTTTAAAGAAGGTGAGTATAAAAATGATTCAAATCACAAAGCAATTAGCGATATTTTTAGAAAACAAACCTGGCGTGCTGGCAAAAGTGTGCGGTGATTTAGCAAAAAACAGCATCAATATTTTAGCGTTAACAGTATCAGACACAATAGACCATACAGTTTTAAGAATGATAGTTGATAAAACAGATAAGGCAATACATTTATTAGAATCTACTGGCGCGATAGTAATTGAACGCGAAGTATTATTATTAGATTTGCCAAATAAACCAGGCGCTCTCGAAAAAATCGCGAGTTATCTATCAGCAAAAAAACAAAACATCGAATATATTTATTGTTCTGCAAATCCCAAACAAAAAAACGGGTCGTTAGTAATACGCACATCTAATGTAAAAAAATCATACGAATTATTAAAACAATGTAAAATTGATTAAAAATCTATTGATTTGAATGGTAAGGTTAAGTCGTGGAATTATTTTTAACTTTAAATAACAAAAAAAAAAATAATGACGGATTTTTATTAATCGAAAAATCCGGCAATACCAATATAACTTATACTTTTAAAACGCAAGACGAACTTTTTGATTATTTAAAAAACAATGTTCCGGTAAATCATAATGAATTAGCGATTAATATAGATGATGAACTTCAGCCGAACCAAAAATTATTATTAAAGCATTCAGCTGAAAAAGCCGCTCAATATCAAAAATTGCACGGATTAAACACTGAAATTTTTGAAAAGAAAAAAGAGGCAATTAATATTTTACAAAATAATGAATTACCTATAGAAGAACAATCAGAAAAAATAACAGAACTTATTATCGAAAGCAATAACAAAATAGCGCGAGACGGAAGCGCTGGCGCTGAAAATGAAAATCAAGGGAAAAAAATCGAAAAAGTTTTATTGATTGTTTTAGCAGAAGCAACCATTGACATATATACAAAAATTTTCGCTGATGTTCAAGGGCAAGCTGACGAAAGCAAAATTTTAAGCATTAGTAACAAAGTTTTAAAAAATTTAATAGACAATCTAAATTTATTAATTCAAAATGATTATTTATATCATATTTATAAAGGCAATGAAATAGATATAATAAAATTGCGAAATAATGTAAGCAAAGTAATAATGTTAAAATTAAAAAGGCAAAAAGAATTAGAAAAACGCAAAGAAATTAAAAAATAAAATAATCTTTATTTTTTTTTTAGAAATATTATAATAAAAAGTTTGAATAAAAATTAACAAAGAGGTTGGAATAATATGGCAGAGAATTTGGCAAGGATAGTAATAATGGGCATAGGTGGAGGGGGAAATAATTGCATTAAAAGAATGATAGATTGCGGATTAAAAGGTATAGAATTTTATGCTGTTAATACTGATTTACAGCAGCTTATGCGTATGCAAAATTGCCAAACAATACAAATCGGCGAAAAAATCACGCGCGGATTAGGAGCTGGCGGCGATCCTGAAATAGGCAGACGCGCAGTGACAGAAAGTCGTGACGAAATAGGAAAAGTATTAGAAGGCGCTGACATTGCGTTAATCACTACTGGATTAGGCGGCGGCACTGGCACAGGCGCTACTCCTGAAATAGCCGCTATTTCAAAAAATTTAGATGTTTTAACAATATCTGTTGTGACTCTGCCTTTTAAGTTTGAAGGCAGAAAGCGCAAGGAACAAGCGATTGAAGGTTTAAAAAAAGTTTTAGAACATGCTGATTCCATCATTGTAATATCAAATGAATTATTATTAAAAAATAGCGATGCTAATACCGGCTTTTTAGAAGCGTTTGCAATGGCTGACGATGTAGCAAAAGACGCGGTGCAAGCTATAACAGATTTATTAACGCAAACCGGATTAGTTGCAGGATTAATACATGTAGATTTAGAAGATATAAAGACTATATTAAAAGATGCTGGCCCGACATTAATCGGTATAGGTTATGGTCAAGGCGAGAATCGCGCGCTTGACGCGGCAAAGCAAGCGCTACATTCGCCGCTATTAGAAATCGGCAATATAAAAGGCGCAAAACGAATATTAGTTAATATCACAGGCAACGAAAACTTAACATTATACGAAACAGAAAAAGCCGCTTCTTATATTACCAATGAAGCTGATCCCGATGCTAATATAATATTCGGAAGCACAATTATTCCAGAATGGGATGAGAAAATAAAAATAACTGTATTAATAGGCGGTTTGCAATCAGATTTGACTTATTAGAAATTTATTGAGTAATATCAGGAGGAATAAGAATAATGGGCAATTACGAACAAGATTTTATCTCGCGATTAGAAATGGAAAAGACAGTATTAAATAATGAAAAGCAAAAGTTAGAACAAGAATTAATAGAAAAACAAAAAATAATAAATGACCAAAACAAAAAAATCGCTGAATTAACTAATGATTTAAAAGAAGCGCTAAAACACTCAAAAGAAAAAGAAAAAGCATATAAAGAACGCATTAGCGAGCTTGAAAAATTATTAAATCCGCCAGAAGAAACAATACAGTCAACTAATTCTGCATTATCAAAAGTTTTAGAAACATTAGGAATAAAGATTACAGCAATTGAACAAAAATGAATTATGCCAAACACTTAACATTCGGAAAAATTCTGAATATCACAATATCTGACGGACCTAATAAAGGCAGATATATTTCAATAGTAAAAGATTACGACAGCGAACTGAACGAATTGTATATATCTCAGCCGAGCGTTGCCAATATTCCAACAAATCTAAATAAAGACGAAGCGCTAAACATAAAATTTATGGCTGGCACAATGTTGTGCAGTTATAATGCCAAAGTCATAGAATTTTTTAATGATAAAAATAATAATATAATTTATAAAATTACAGGGCCGACAAAAGTTGAAAAAAATGATAAACGCAAGTATTTGCGCATACCGACACCTGAAATACCGATAATATATACGACATTGAATACTCCGCATATTCAGCACAAAGCGAAATTGATTGATTTATCTTTTGGCGGAATGAATATTGAAACCACAAAAATGCACCAGCAAAAAGAAATTTTAAATCTAAATCTCAATGTAATGAATAAAAATAAAGAGACAATACCAATTACTTCATTAGAAACAGAAGTTGTCTGGTCTCAAAAAATAAAAGACCGAATATTTTTAGGGCTGAAATTTAGAAGATTCAAAATTAATCAAGAGACGCAAATTAGAAATTTTATAATATATTTGCAGTTTTCAGATAACTGGAAAAAGCATTTAAAAAAGGTATTAGGCGACGAAGCGAATATTTAATCAACAACTTTAAAATAAATCACAAACAAAAAAGGGGGCTGAATTATATGAAATTGGAAAAACTATCAAATTTTGTCAAACGACCAGGACCATTAGTTTTTATTGTAATGGACGGTATAGGCGATACTGATAAAATCGAAGGAAATGCGGTAAAAAGCGCATTAACACCGACATTGGACAAATTAAAAAAAACAGCGTTATACACAAGAATAAAAGCGCACGGCACAGCGGTCGGCTTGCCTGATGATACAGATATGGGCAACTCAGAAGTAGGGCATAATGCGTTCGGTGCGGGGCGAGTATTTGCGCAAGGCGCGAAATTAGTCAATAAATCAATTGAAAGCGGCAGTTTATTTAGAGGCGAAGTATGGAACAACCTCATAAATAATTGCAAAGCAAACAATTCAAAATTACATTTTTTAGGGCTATTTTCAGACGGCAATGTCCACAGTAATATTTCTCATTTAAAAGCAATGATAATCAAAGCCGCTGAATTAGGAATAAAAGATATATGCGTGCATATTTTATTAGACGGCCGCGATGTCGGCGAAACTTCAGCGTTAGAATATGTTGACCCGTTTGAAGAATTCATAAAAGAAACAAACAGCAAATATAATGTAAATTGCAGAATCGCATCAGGCGGCGGAAGAATGAAAATAACAATGGACCGCTATGAAGCTGATTGGAATATGGTAAAATTGGGCTGGGACACGCATATTCACGGAAATGCCAGAAAATTTCGCAGCGCGCGCGAAGCAATAGAAACATATAGAAAAGAGATAAACGGAGTAATAGATCAGGATCTGCCCGCATTTGTAATAGTAAATGACGCCGGCGAACCATTAGGCAAAGTCACAGACGGCGATTCATTTATATTTTTTAATTTTCGCGGAGATCGCGCAATAGAAATAAGCAAAGCGTTTGAAATGGACGATTTTGATAAATTTGACAGAGGCAAAAGACCGAAAGTTATGTATGCAGGTATGATGGAATACGACGGAGATGCGCATATCCCAAAAACTTATTTAGTTTCGCCCCCGGCTATTGACCAAACAATAGGCGAATTATTTGCGCGTAATGGCATCAAGCAATATGCTATTAGCGAGACTCAAAAATTTGGACATGTGACTTATTTTTGGAACGGCAATCGCACAGGAAAATTCGATGATAAATTAGAAGAATATGTTGAAATAACATCTGATATTTTGCCTTTTGAACAAAGACCTTGGATGAAGGCAGCTGAAATAACCGACGCTGTAATAAAAGCGATATTAAGCAAAGAATGGGATTTTATCAGATTAAATTTTGCAAACGGCGATATGGTGGGACATACTGGCGTTTATCAAGCTGCTGAAATTGCGGTTGAGACAGTCGATTTATGTTTAGCAAGAATTTTAAAAGCAGTTGACGAAGTAAAAGGAATAGCAATAATAACAGCAGACCACGGAAACGCTGATGAAATGTATGAATTAGACAAAAAAGGCAATATATCTATAAACAAATCAACAGGCGAGCCAAAAGCGAAAACAGCACATACATTAAATCCAGTGCCTTTTATTATCTATGACCCGCTCTACAAAGGCGAATATGTAATTAATGATAATATCAAAACTCCGGGATTGACTAATGCGAGCGCAGTTTGCATAAACTTATTGGGCTATAAAAAGCCGGATATTTACGATGAAAGTTTAATTAAATTTGTGTAAATTATATTTTGATTATTTATTGCATCAGCGGCATAATGCGCAAGTTTATAAATTACTAATCATAAATAATATCGCTGCTGATGTAATAATATAAAAATCATAACGCGCTAAAAACTATGCAGACAAACAAAAATAATTTTAAAATAGGATTATTTGCGCCGGCAGATTATATTGATAAAAACAAATTTCAAAAAGCAATCTATAATTTTAAAAGCAAAATTAAAAATATCGAAATAATCGCGGCGCCCAATATTTTCAAAAAGCGCGGATTATTTGCGGGGACAGTCGAACAGAAATTAGCGGATATAAAATATCTGATAGATGCAAATGTAGATATGTTAATGGCAATAAAAGGCGGCTATGGTTCTGCAAGATTTATTGAGAATTTAGACTATTCTAAATTTTTAAAAACTAAAATCTCGATTATGGGCTACAGCGATTTAACTGCGCTGCTTATCGCTGCATATTCCCAAACTAAAATTCCGATGTTTTATGGGTATATGTTGGTTTCTGATTTTTATGAAAGTATCAGCGCAGAACAAATAAAATTATTTTATCGCGCAATCAATCGTCAAACATTTTCTTATTCTTTTGAAAAATGCAAAATTATCAAACAGACAAAAATAAAAAAAATTAATGGCATAGCGATTGCCGGTTGCTTATCAGTTTTATGCGGATTGGCTGGCACTCGTTTCAGTAAAGTATTTGAAAATAACAATATTCTATTTTTAGAAGATATAAATGAAGAGCCGTATAAAATTGACAGAATGATTACTCATCTAAAAAACGCTGATTTTTTTAAAAATACAAAGTGTTTGTTTGTTGATTTTAATAATTGCAAAGCATCAGAAAAAAACAAAGGAACGATTTCTATTAAAACAGCATTGTTAGAAATATTAGGAGATTATAATTTTCCAATTATTAATTTTCCGCATTTCGGTCATAGAAAAAAAAGAAAAATAATACCTATCGGCTATAATGCCGAAATAAATTTTGCAATATCAGAAATTAAATTTAATCCAAACGCAAAATGAAATTTAGATTTTCGCCAATCGCCAAGAAAAGAATACAAAAATTCAAAAATATCAAACGCTCGTATTATTCTCTTATAATTTTGGCAACTTTATATTTTATTAGTTTATTCGCAGAATTTATAGCAAACGATAACCCGCTAATAATAAAATTCAATAATAAATTTTATTTTCCGATTTTTAAATTTTATTCAGAACGCGATTTTTTAGCGGACGGCGAATTAACAGAAGCGAATTATAAAAAACTCAATGAACATCCGATATTCACGGAAAACAAAAAAAATTATATGATTTTTCCGATAATACCATTTAGTCCAAATGAAATTGAAAAAGTAGAACACGGTTTGAAAAATGAAATGACTATCAGCGTCAGAAAAAAAAATATGCTGACAGGAATAATCTATGTAAATAACGAAAATAAAATAAATTCGTGCAGATACAATATAAGCGAAATTTTTGAGATAGAAAATAACGAAGAATTAGCAGGAAAATCTATAACATACATTTTTGAATCTTCTACTGCCGATACTATTAGTCAAATCATAAAAAGCCGTTATAATCAAGAAAAATCGCAGCCATTAAAATTTTTAGGGCAAACAAAATCAGGAAAAACTATTAATATTAGATTCACTTCGTTTGACGGCGGCAGAATAAGCAGCCGCGGTATAAATATTAGAATCAACGAAGATGAAAGTAATTTTTTTATAACGCCTAAAATCAAAATATCAAAAAATCTTGATATTATTGCGCAATCGCAAGATTTTTTTAGATTTATCGGATACTCTGAAAATAATAATATGCCAATTAATTTTATTGATGTTTTGAAAAATTCAAAATTACAAGACACTGAAACATTAATAACGAAAATAACAGACAAATTTAAAAATAACATTATTGAAACAGAAAAAATCTTGACTAATGCGATTAATGAAAAAAACGGAAATTTAGACGAATACGAAATCGAATTATACAAAGAAAAAATGAAGTTTCCTTTTAAGCCGACAGCGCGCCATTTATTCGGATTAGATGAAGCTGGTAGAGATATACTCGCGCGATTGATTTATGCGTTTAGATTATCTTTGACTTTCGGATTAATATTGGTTTTTTCAGCGATGTCTTTTGGTTTCATCATAGGCGCGATACAAGGCTATGCCGGCGGAATTATAGATATTACTTTTCAGCGGCTTATAGAAATCTGGGCAGCCATACCATTTTTATATGTTATTATTTTACTGGGAGATATTTTTGGCAAGGGATTTTTATTATTATTAATTTGCTATGCAATTTTTAATTGGATAGGCATATCATATTATATCCGCGCAGAATTTTTGAAAATAAAACAATTTCAATATATCGAAGCGGCACGCGCTATTGGGCTACCTTGGTATAAAACAATTTTTCGGCATATACTGCCGAATTCGCTAACTCCAATAATTTCGTTTCTGCCATTTAGTTTGATGGCTGCAATATCTGTATTATCAGCACTTGATTATTTGGGCTATGGTCTACCTGCGCCGACTCCGAGTTGGGGTGAGTTATTAGGACAAGCGCAGATCCATAAAGACGCTTGGTGGCTGATATTATTTCCAGCGATTACTCTTTTTATAACTATGTTGTTAACAGTATTTATTGGCGAAGGTATTCGCGAAGCGTTCGACCACAAAAAAATGATAAAATATAAATAACGCTATTTAATTTTTATATTCTAAATTATCAAATTAAATTTTGATGCGGCGGTTTTTAAATTGATTTTTTTATCCTTTTTTTGTATAATAATACTTTAAACAAATGTAGGAGAAAAAATAAAAAAAAATGAATGACAAACAAAAAGAATATTTATTAGATTTAGCTAAAAAGAGTATAACTACATATTTAGAGACAGGCAAAGAGTTTCAACTAAAAGAACTGCCAGAAGATAAAGAGTTATTGGAAAAACGCGGAGCATTTGTTACTCTTCATCTACATGATAATTTACGCGGATGCATCGGCTATATTCTACCGTATAAACCATTATATCAAACTGTAATAGAAAACGCATATAATGCCGCATTTGAAGACCCGCGTTTTAATAAACTAACAAAATCCGAATATCCAGATTTAGAAATAGAGATAAGCGTATTATCAGCGCCTAAACCAGTGGCTTCTTATAAAGATATAATAATCGGCAAACACGGAATATTATTAAAATGCGGGCATTATCAAGCGGTATTTTTGCCGCAAGTGGCGGTCGAACAGGGCTGGGATTTAGAGACAACGCTAACGCATCTTTCTTTAAAAGCAAGCGGCGACCCGAATTTATGGCGTTTGCCAAACGCGCAATTTGAAGTGTTAGAATCAGAAATCATTAAATAACAAAAATATATGGATTTTATTCTAAATTTAGTAATTTTTGCATTTTCAATTATTTTACACGAAGTAGCGCATGCTTATTCCGCATATTTATGCGGAGACCCTACAGCAAAAGACGAAGGAAGAATCACATTAAATCCAATACCGCATATTGATTTATGGTGGTCTATAATAATGCCGCTATTATTCTTTTTTTCTTTTGGTAAATTCTTCGGCGGTGCCAAACCCGTGCCTATTAATCCATTAAGATTTTACAATCGCAGATTAGGTATTACAATAGTCAGCGCGGCAGGTCCGCTAATAAATATCACATTAGCATTAATTGCTGGATTATTGATAAATCTCTTGCTTTATTTCAATATTGTAAATTTACTCATTTATAAAATATGTATAATAACCATAATCTATAATTTTTTGCTGGCGTTTTTTAATTTATTGCCCATACCACCGCTTGACGGATCAAAAATACCAATTTATTTCTTACCGTCAGAATATGAAGATTTCATATATCGCACGCAATTTATTGGAATATTCATTTTATTGATTTTTCTAAATCTCGGCGGAGCAAGCATCATCATAAATCTATTAAATTTTGCGATTTCACAAATTTTGCCAATACAAACATTAATGATATTACATTTATTATTGTGAAGGTTATGATATTAAAAAATATTTCAATAGAAGAAACCGACAAAATAATTTCGGAAATAAAAGATTATTTAAAGCCAAATTTTACAATTGCGCTAATCGGCGAATTAGGCACTGGCAAAACATACTTAACTTCAAAAACTGCTAATTTTATTGGCGTAAATAATACTATTTGCAGCCCGACATTCACAATATTAAATCAATATAAAATCTCAAATAATTTTTTTTTCAATCATTTTGATGTGTATAGAATTGGCAATATTGAAGAATTGGAATTTATCGGATATTACGATTATTTAGAAAATCCTAATTATCTAAATGTAATAGAATGGGCTGACAAAATTTACGAACAATTGCCAAAATCAAATTTAGTTATAATAACAATAGAATATTCGCAATCAGATATAAAAAAAAGAAATTATGAAATAAAAAAAATTAAATAAATTTTTTCAAAGGGGGAAAAAATTATGACTGCGTATGATGTAATATTAAAAAAACGAAATGGCGGAACATTAACAGACGACGAGATAAAATTTATTGTAAACGGTTTTGTCAAAGGCGAAATAACTGACTATCAGATGGCTGCATTTCTAATGGCTACTTGGTTTAGAAAAATGGATCCGCGCGAACGAGCAGTATTAACTGTATGTATGTTAGAATCAGGAAAAAAAATAGAATTATCTGAAATCAAAAAAATTAAGGTTGATAAACACAGCACAGGCGGCGTGGGCGACGGCGTGTCATTATCATTAGCGCCGATAGTAGCAGCGTGCGGAATCCCTGTTCCAATGATGTCCGGGCGCGGATTAGGACATACCGGCGGAACATTAGACAAATTAGAATCTATCCCCGGTTTTTCAGTAGAACTAACCAAAGAACGAATTATCGAAATATTAAAAACAGTCGGAGTATTGATTATGGGGCAGACAGACGATATTGTGCCTGCTGACAAAAAAATGTATGCGCTCCGCGATGTTACTGCGACAGTAGATTCATTAGATTTAATTTCAGCGAGTATAATGAGTAAAAAATTAGCAGAAGGTATGGATGCGCTATTATTAGATGTTAAGACTGGTAAAGGCGCATTTATGCAAAAATACGAAGATTCAGTAGCGCTCGCAAAGTCAATGATAGAAATCGGCGAAAATTTAGGCAAAAAAATGCTGGCATTAATAACAGATATGAACCAGCCGCTCGGCGAAGCGGTAGGCAATGCTCTGGAAATAATTCAATCAATAGAAATATTAAAGGGCCGCGGACCTGCTGATATAGTAAAATTAGTAAAAATCGAATCTGCTTATATGGTAATGTTAGGCGGTCAAGCAAAAGATTTTGACGAAGCGCAAAAAAAAGTAGAAAAAGTAATAGCGGACGGCAGCGCATTAGAAATATATAGAAAGATGATTGAAGCGCAAAACGGCGACGGCAGAGTAATAGACGATTATTCAATATTCCCGCAAGCGCGCGAAATAATAGCAGTAGAAAGTCAGGAAGAAGGATATATTGCAGACATAGACGCAATGGGCGTAGGAATATCGACATTGATGTTAGGCGCAGGCAGAGAGACAAAAGAATCAAAAATAGATTACGCAGTTGGCGCAATGTTAAAGAAAAAAGTAGGCGATTATGTGAAAAAAGGCGAAAAATTAGCGGATTTTTATGTAAACGATAAACGCCGATGGGCTGATGCAAGGGCGAAATTTTTGAATAGTTATACTTTCAGCAAAGAAAAGCCGCAAGTACCGCCATTAGTATATTCATTAGTTGATATAAACAAAGTTGAAAAATTGAATATAGCGCGCTGATAATTTTTAAATTTTTGTATCCGCAGATTTTTTTTAATCTTGCGGATACAAAAACTTTTATAAAATCCACAAATTAAAAAAAATGAATAACTTAAAATTTTATGTAATTGCTACGCCTATTGGGAACTTAAAAGATATAACGCTTCGAGCATTAGAAACACTGGAAATAGTCGATGAATTATTATGCGAAGACACGCGAAAAACATTGAATTTATTAAATCATTATAATATCAAAAAAAAATTGATATGTTATAATGAACACACCAAACACAAAATCACAAAAAATATAATAACCAGTATAAAAAACGGAAAAATTTACGGATTAGTAACAGACGCAGGCACGCCGTTAATTTCAGATCCAGGCTATTATCTAATCAAAGAATTAATCGCAGAAAAAGTCAAAGTTATTCCTATTCCTGGTGCATCGGCATTGACTACCGCATTATCCGCTTCTGGATTAAATACTGATATTTTTTTATTTATTGGTTTTTTGTCTAATAATCATAAAAAAACAAGAGAATTATTTGAACAATATGCAAAATTAGACACAACAATAATTTTTTTTGAAGCGGCTAATAGATTGACTGATACTCTGCATATTGCTCTTGATATTTTCGGAGATAGACAAATTGCTATATGCAGAGAATTAACTAAATTATATGAAGAATTCATTCGCGGAACAATCGCAGAAATATTAAAAAACAAAAACATTATATTTAAAGGCGAAATTGTAGTGGTAATAGACAATCGCCAAAATGACAAAAATAATTTTGTTATTGACCAAAAAATAGAAAAATTATATAATTATTTGTTTAATAAAAATTTAGAAAAAACAGAAATTTTAAAAATAATATCAGATATCTTTGGAATAAAAAAAAATATTTTATATGATTATTTTATAAAAAACAGAAAAATATGAAAAAAATTTTATTTATATGTTCAGGCAATACTTGCCGCAGTCCGATGGCTGAAGCATTATTAAATTATGAATTAGAAAAAGACAATATAAAAGATTATGAAGCGGAAAGCGCGGGAATACATTGTTTTAATGAAATGCCGGCATCGGAAAATTCAATAAAAGTAATGCAAGAATTAGATATAGACATAACAGATCATAAATCAAAAAAAATAAACACTATTATTTTAAATGAAGCGTATAAAATAATAGCGCTCACGCAGAGTATTGCCGAGCAATTAAAGAGATATTATCCGGAATTCCGAGAAAAAATAACAACATTAAAATTTTATTTAGAAAATCGCGACGATGATGTTAGAGATCCTTTTATGAGCGATGTCAATGAATATCGCTGCTGTCGCGAGGAAATTTATAAATGCGTCAAAAAACTTGTTGAACTTATAAAAGCGCAAAAACTTTAAATAATGAAAAAAAAAATAATAAGATACACGCTAATAATTTTTGGGTTGATAAGCGGAATATTATTAATTTATTTAGGCGGCGCAGAAGAAAGCCATTTTTTTATCTTTAAAAATAATACTGAAAAAAAAGAAAATATAACCGAACCTGCGCCGGCGCCAGTAATAATTAAGTCAGATTTAGAAAATAATAATTTAGCAGAAAATAGCAGCGATACCCAAGAAACAGATATACAAATTCCCAAAACAGATACAAGCATTATTGAGCTGCCGAAATTAACTGTAATCCAATCGCCTGCGCAAGAAATAATAAAACCACCGGTTGAGATAACAACGACACCTGAACCTATTTCTTCTAATATCCAGATTCAACAGCAGCCAGAATTTGACACTACAAATATGGTATTAATAAGCGCTGGAAATTTCGTATTTGGCAAAGACGATTTTCAAAAAAATATATTTGTCGATGCTTTTTATATAGACAAATACGAAGTAACTAACGAAGAATTTAAAAAAGTATTTACAAATTTCAAATTTAAACAAGGCGACGAAAAAAAACCGGTAAGCGGCATAGCGTATTCAGAAGCGCTCGAATATGCTAAACGCAAAAACAAAGATTTGCCTACCGTATTTGAATGGGAAAAAGCCGCAAGTTGGAATGCGAACGCAAAAGAAAAATATATCTATCCTTGGGGTAATGAATTTAAAAATAATTATACTAACTATTCTGACAACAGCGATTTTATTTTTGATGAAGTCGAAGGTAAAAAATATAAAGATATAAGTCCTTGCGGCGTGGTGTTTATGGCTGGCAATATCTCAGAATGGACAAAAACAACAGTGGCGGAATTAGTGAAAATTGTGCCTGCAAATAATATTGATAATATAAATACTTTCAGGCAAGAGAATACGAACAATTACAAATTTGGCATAATAGTCAAAGGCGGTTCGATATTTGACGGAAAATCAAAATTAACAACAACATATTATTATGCGGCTGACGGTACTGGACAAACAGGCATCGGATTTCGCTGCGTATATAGATTAAAAAAATAGAGGAACGAAAATTTTATGAAAACTATAATTAACACAATTGACATAAATCGTCAATATCAAAAATTAAAAAAAGAAATAAAATCTGCAATTAACAAAGTATTGGAAAAACAATCTTTTATATTAGGACCTGAAACATCGGAATTAGAAAAAAAATTCGCTGAATATTGCGGCGTAAAATATGGGGTCGGCTGCAGTTCAGGCACATCAGCATTATTTTTAGCATTAGAAGCACTCAATTTCAAAGAAAGCGACGAAGTAATCACCACTCCGCTGACATTTATTGCTACTGCTTCTGCAATTGTATCATCGCGATTAAAACCAGTATTTGTTGATGTTGATGAAATAACTTATAATATAGATGCAAATAAAATAGAACAAGCAATCACCAAAAAAACAAAAGCGATTATTCCTGTACATTTATATGGTCAACCGTGCGATATAGATAAAATTATGAAACTCGCAAAAAAATATAATTTAACAGTGATTGAAGATTGCGCGCAAGCGCATGGCGCGAAATTTAAAAATCAAAAAGTCGGAACATTCGGCAAAATCGGAGCATTTAGTTTTTATCCGGGCAAAAATTTAGGAGCATTTGGAGATGCAGGAATAATGATTACTAACGACGAAAAATTATATGAAATTTTGAAAATGCTCAGAGATCACGGAAGAAGTTCGAAATATTATCATATTATGCACGGTTATAATCACAGAATAGACGGCATTCAATCCGCTGTGCTAAATGTAAAACTCAAATATTTAGACAATTGGAATAAACGCAGACAAGAGATAGCGCAATTATATAATGAATATTTGAAAGACACTGATCTGATATTGCCAAAAATAAAAGAGCAACGCGAACACATATATCATTTATATGTCGCTCGTCATAAAAACAGAGATGCAATAATAGAAGAATTAAAAAAATACAATATTTACTGTAATATCCACTATAATATACCAATTCATTTGCAGCCCTGCTATAAAAAATTCGGTTATAAAAAAGGCGATTTTCCGATAGCAGAAAAAATCGCTAGTGAAGTATTTTCATTACCGATGTTTCCAGAATTAAAAAATTCAGAAGTTAAATACATCTGCGAAACATTAAAAAAAATATTATAATTATTCAGCGGCTGAAAATTGAACGATGCGAACAAACTTCTAAATATTTTTAACAAACGAATAATAAATGTGATTTTTATATTCGTGCCTATTGTTAATAAATAATATTGAGACTTTTTAGCCTGCATATTTCATAATAATTAAACAAAAGGCATATAAAACACTAATAAAATCAATACAATCAGCAATAAAATTAGAAAAAATGTTTCTCAAAAAACGGAATAAAAATTTATAAAAAAAATAAAGATTTTGAGCAAATCTG
>JAKPEO010000130.1 GCA_029551925.1 bacterium | reverse complement strand
AGGTTAGTTCATTCAATAATTACTATAACCTATCCGTGGTCTTTTGCCGAGCGCATTCTTTACGCTCTTTCAGTCCTTTTATTAACTCAATTTCTATCTTCTTTATCGGTAATTTCCGAAAAATACTTTAGCGTTTTTTTTGTTTAATCGTTATATTTCTATTTTTCAATATTTTAAACTTAAATACCATTTGCATATTTGCGCAATTACACAAATAAACAAATACTATAATCATTTTTTTACTTGATAAATTCAATAAAGATATTATATAATTTCGCTATTATGCCTATACTATTAGAAAAAGACGGAATTCTAAAATGTATTTTTTGCAATACCCAAGCGGAATACAGATGCGCGGCGTGCGGCAGCGCTATCTGCGAATATCACAGTCGTTATGGAAGAATATACGGTTATAATATTTCAAAAAAAAATGAATACTATTGCATCGGTTGTTGGCGCGTTGAACGAAATAATATTCAAAAAACAAAAGTCTCAAAAATTTCATTAATCTCTGGCTTAAAAAAAATTGGTATAACAACCGGCGATAATATTTTAACTCAATCGTCTATTTCGTGTTTTGGTTCAATTGACCAAGGACCTGAAACAATAATCGATGCGCTGCAATTATCTATCGGAGACAGCGGCACAATTCTAATGCCTGCTTTTACATTCTCACAAAATAACTTTCATTTTCGCGCGACAAAAGTAGATGCCGCTTGCGGAATATTGCCTGAATTATTAAGACGCCGCGCAAAATCTACGCGTTCGAATAACCATCCTTTATCTTTTGTTGCGACAGGCAAAAATGCGGTGTTCTTCATTAATAACGCTATTAAATACGAAACGCTCGATGAATTATCTCCTATCAAAAGATTAATTGATAAAAATGGAAAATTACTGATGCTCGGAGTAGAATTTAATAATTGTCTGCCTGTAATTTATGCTGATATTATTTTTTCAAAAAATCGCCAGCAAAGCTGCGGTAAAAAATACTATATAGTCGAAGATATAGCAAAAAATCTGCAATCATATAAAGAACTAATTATCGGTGAAGCTCTGTGTAGAGTTATGAACGTCGGCGAATTAGTTGAAGCGATTATAATAAACTTAACGCAAAAACCGAATTTATTTAATTGTTATAACAACAACTGCCGTAAATGTATGAGCCATATAAAAATCAATCGCGCGCTATTTGACAATAATAAATGCAAGGAATTATAAATGAATGGTATAACTGATTTACTTGTTCAATACTCAAACAAATATAAATTTAATATTGACAGCGAGAAAATTCCGATTATTGAAAAATATTACAATTTATTATTAAATTATCAAAATGAAAAACATATAAATTTAAGCAGAATCACAGAACCGCAAGATTTTGTTTTGAAAAATGTCATTGATACTCTGTTGCTAAATTCCAATCTGAAAAATGAAAATAATATTATAGATATGGGCTCTGGTAATGGCGTGCCGGGAATAATTATTTCAATACTCAATCCTAACAAAAAAATTCTGCTTGTTGATTCTACCAAAAAAAAAATCGAGTTTTTAAATTACGCAATAAAACAATTAAATTTAATAAATTGCTCGGCAATAGCTGAAAGAGTGGAAGTATTAGCAAAAAATAAAAAATACTATGAAAATTTGGACGGAGTAATCGGCAGAGCATTAGCGCCGCTCGAACAATTTGTCGAATTAGCCGCGCCGTTTCTCAAAATCAACGGATTTATGTATATCCAAAAAAGTCAAAAATTCGATGAAGAATTAAAAGAAGCGCAAAAAATACTTGATTTCTGCGGTTTTTTATGTATTTCTAATCAAGAATATAATATCGAAGAAAATTACAGAATAATAAGCGTTTATCAAAAAACAAAAAAAACGCCGTCAATATTTCCGCGAAATATCGGCGATTATAAAAAAAAATTAAAAAAATTTGGTGATTGAAATTGTCAAAAAAAATTCTATTAGCATTTATTTATCTTATTCCGCAAAGATTATACGGCGGCTTATTAAAAAAAATTTTTGAATTAACTTCGCCGCAGTGGTTTATAACTATTTTAAAATCGCTATTTGTAAAATTCTATAAAATAAATATGGCGGAAGCGGAATTTTCTATATCAGAATATAAATCAGTGCAAGATTTATTTTGCCGCAGATTAAAAAATAATGAGCGCAGCGCAGCCGCTTCTTCTATTATCTCGCCAGTTGACGGAAAAATAACAGAATGCGGAATAATCAAGCAAAACAAAATTATCCAAGCGAAAAATTTAGATTATAAATTATCCGAACTGCTGTCTAATGAATGTTATGAAAAATTTGAAAACGGCTGGTATATCACTATATATTTAGCGCCTTATAATTATCATAGAATACATTCGCCAGCGTCTGGAATAATCAATAAATTCTATTATCAGCCCGGAATTTTTCTACCTGTCAATAATATCACTACTCCGTTAGTAAAAAATCTATTTGTCAAAAATGAAAGAATAACAACATTCATCGAAACAACCGAAGGGCTTACAGCGCTCGTCAAAGTTGCGGCATTAGGCGTCGGCAATATAAAATTATTCTATTATTCTGATGATACGCAAACTGCCAAAATAAAAAATATAAATAATTACAAAAATCACTTTACTTTTTTAGAAAATAATATTAAAATTAATAAGTTTGATGAGTTGGGCTGCTTCGCTTTTGGATCAACGGTGATTTTATTATGCGAAAAATCAATAAAATCGCCAAATTTCGAAAATTTAAAAAATAAAAATATTAAAGTAGGCGAAGCGATAAATTAATAATTAAATAAAAATTAAAGGAGCGAAATAACAATGAGTTTATCAGCGCTTGGTTTTGTCGAAGGTCGCGGATTTGCCGGAGTAATAAAAGCAACGGATCAAATGCCAAAAACATCAGAAGTAGAATATTTTGCGTATGTCAATATTAGCGGTAGTTTTAATACAATTATATATCAAGGCGAAGTCGGCGCTGTTAAAGCGGCAGTTGAAACATCAGCGCAATTTGTAAATGAAGTCGGCACTTTGCATACTACAAATATCATACCGCGTCCGCACGAAAAAATATATGACTTTATAAAAAATAATAAAGAATTGTCATTTGATACATCTGAAATAGGCAATGCTCTTGGGATAGTAGAAACAAAAGGCTTTGCTGCGATGATTGAAGCTGCTGACAGCGGTATAAAAGCTGCAAAAGTAATTTTAGCGAATTGGCTGACTATCGGCGGCGGTTATACCTCTGTATTTTTCCGCGGCGATGTCGCCGCTGTCACAGCGGCAGTTGAAGCGGCAGAAAATTCCGCTTCTAAAATTAGCGACATTATTGCAAAGCATATAATACCTTCGCCTCATCAGATGGCAAATGCCGTATTGCCGATCGGCAAACCTGCTAATTTACCGAAATCTGCAAACAATAATAAAGGTGCGGGCGAAGCGCTCGGAGTAATTGAAACTCAGGGCTACACTCAATTAATTGAAGCAGTTGACGCCGGTCTTAAATCTGCTACTGTTATCTCTACTGGCTGGTATAAAGTCGGGTCTGCGATGGTCTCGACAATATTTCGCGGCGATGTAGCAGCAGTAAAAACTGCGGTATCATCGGCAAAATCTGCTGCTGAAAAAATTGGAAAAGTATTGAGCGCGTATGTAATACCGCGTCCGCACGCGGCAGTAGAAAAAATAATTTGATATAAACAAATATAAATTATTGCTATTTGATTATTTACTTCTATTTTTTTTCTAATGCAAACACAATAAAATTATGAATAATAAAACTATCGTCGTAGCATTAAGCGGCGGTGTGGATTCTTCTACCGCCGCGCTCTTATTAAAAGAACAGGGCTATAATGTAGTCGGATTAACATTAAAATTATTTAATAAAACAAATACCTCTGAAAATTCGCAAGATATAAAAGACGCAGAAGCAATAGCAAAAAAATTAGATATTGATTTTCATTTGCTCGATTATCAAAAAAAATTCGATGAAACAATTGTTAATTATTTTTGTAGTGAATACCTAAACGGCAAAACGCCGAATCCCTGCGTATATTGCAATGAACAAATAAAATTTAAAATTTTAATTGAATTTGCAGACGAACATAATATTGATTTTATCGCGACTGGACATTACGCAAAAATTGAATATAGTTATGAATTCAATCGTTTTATTTTAAAAAAATCTGTTGATTTAAAAAAAGACCAATCTTATTTTCTTTATAGATTAACGCAAGATTATTTAAAAAGAATTATTTTGCCATTAGGAAATTACACAAAAGAACAAATCCGCAGTATCGCCAAACAAAACAATTTAATAACATCAGAAAAAAAAGACAGTCAAGAAATATGCTTTATCACAAAAAATTCCTACGCAAAATTTATTGAATCAAAAACCGCCAAAAAACCAAAATCCGGGTTAATTATAAATTCAGATACAGGCAAAATTTTAGGAAAACATAAGGGCTTGATTAATTACACAATCGGTCAGCGTAAAGGTTTAGGCATAGCATATTCGGAGCCGCTATATGTTAATAAAATCGATGTGGAAAATAATATTTTGTATGTCGGCACTTGGCATAATGTTTTAAAAAATAAATTAATCGCCAAAGATATAAAAATCAATATACCGGAAAAACTAAATGATTCAGCACATTGTCTTGCAAAAATCAGGCATTCTCACAAAGCGGCATTAGCGACTTTAACAAAATTTGCAGAAGATAAAATTGAAGTGGTATTCAACGAGCCGCAATCCGCTATCACGCCAGGACAATCTGTTGTATTCTACGAAAATGACATTGTAATCGGCGGCGGAATTATAGAATAATTTAATCGCTCGCATTATGCCCACAAGTAAAATATTAACCGCAGCGCAGAAAATCCGCAGCGCCGCACCTTTTCTAAATCTCAATTTTCAGCCATTTTTTTAAATTGACAATTTAAAAGTATAATTTTATAATAGTGGCTTTTAAAAACGAATTTAAAAAATAAAAATTGAAATTTTATACAAAGGAAAAATCAGTTTATGGAATTCAAAAGAACACTTGTAACAAGCGCGCTGCCGTATGCTAATGGTCCGCTGCATATCGGACATATAGCAGGCGCATATCTGCCGGCAGATATTTTCGTCAGATTTAATCGTATGTTGAAAAATGATATTGTTTTTATCGGCGGGTCAGATGAACACGGCGTGCCAATAACCATCACAGCGGAAAAAGAAAAAGTCAGTCCGCAAGTAATAATAGACCGCTATCATAATATGAACAAAAAAACATTTGAAAAATTAGGAATTTCGTTTGACCATTATTCCCGCACAAGCGCGGAAATTCATCATAAAACAGCGCAGGAAATTTTTACAAAAATTTATAAAAACGGGCATTTATTAGAAAAAGAAATTCAGCAATTTTATTGTGAAAAATGCAATATGTTTCTCGCTGATAGATATATTGAAGGCGTATGTCCGCACTGCGGCTGCGACGGCGCGCGCGGCGACCAATGCGAATCCTGCGGTAAATGGATAGAACCGATTGACTTAAAAAATCCGAAATGTAAAATCTGCGGTGCCGAGCCTATTATAAAAACAACTAAACATTGGTTTTTGCAAATGTCGAAATTTCAAGAAAAAATCGAAAATTGGCTTAAATCCAAAAAATGGAAAGATAATGTAACAAACTTTTGTAAGGGCTGGTTCGCCGAAGGGCTCGGCGAACGCGCGATAACTCGCGATATAAATTGGGGCATAAAAGTCCCGCTGCCAAATACAGACGGCAAAGTGCTGTATGTGTGGTTTGAAGCGCCGATCGGCTATATATCATCGACAAAAGAATGGTCTGAAAAAATCGGCAAGCCTGAAGAATGGCAAAAATATTGGAGAGATGAAAAAACGCGTATTATTCATTTTATCGGCAAAGATAATATTGTATTTCACGCTATTGTCTGGCCTATAATTTTGCTCGCTTCTGATTATGCTCATCTGCCAAATGAAATACCGGCTAATGAATTCTTGAATATTTCAAGCAGAAAAATTTCCACTTCCAGAAATTTCGCTATTTGGGTTGACGATGTAATCAATAAATACAATGTAGATAGTTTGAGATATGCAATCGCTGCAAATGCACCGGAAACGCGCGATACTGATTTTTCGTGGGAATATTTTCAAGAAAAAAATAATAATGAACTTGCTGATAATATCGGAAATTTTGTTAATCGCGCAGGAGTATTTATAAAAAATTTTTACAATAATATTATACCAGAACCTATTGATTTAGACGATAATTGCAAACAGATGATTAATAAAACAATAGAGACGCGCGATAAAATGTTTGATTTATTCTCGAATTTTCAAGTTAAAGAAGCGACAAAAATATTTATGGCATTTGCAAAAGAATGCAATAAATATTTCAATGATTCAGCGCCTTGGCATTGTTTTAAAAACGACAAAAATAAATGTTCTAATTGTTTATATATTTCGATAAATTTAGTAAAATGGCTGGCGCAGTTAATGTCTCCGATAATGCCGTTCTCTGCTGAAAAAATCTGGCAATTTCTGAATTTATCAGGCGAATGTTCAAAAAGCGAATGGTGCGCAATCGGCGTAGATTTTTTAAAAGCGGGCCATAAAATAAACGAGCCGCAAATTTTATTTACCAAAATAGACGATAAAACTATCCGCGCAGAAATTGATAAATTATTGAATACCGGCGCTGACAATAAAAATCAAAATCAAACTGCGCCAGAAAAAAAAGCGCAATCTGAAAAAATCGAAAATGTAATTGATATAGTTGATATAAATTATTTTTCAAAAATACAATTGCGCGTGGCTGAAATCATCAAAGCTGAAAATGTCGAAAAATCTAAAAAATTATTAAAACTTCAAATAAAAATCGCAAATGACGAAAGACAAATTGTTGCGGGAATAGCGGAATTTTATAAGCCGGAACAATTAATCGGCAAAAAAATAGTAGTAGTTTATAATCTTAAACCTGCAAAAATATTCAATATTGAATCTAATGGTATGCTGTTAGCTGCGAAGACAAAAGATAAATTGGTGTTGGTTACGCCTGAAACCGATATTGACACAGGCGCGGTCGTTGGCTAAATAATGATGATTTGCTAAAACAAAAGGTGGTTAAAAAAAAACAATGAATTTCAAAAAGCCAATAAAATTTGAAACTGAATTTAACAAAAAAAAATTAATAATAGAGACCGGCAGAGTAGCGCGAAACGCTGACGCTGCTGTGTGGCTGCAATACGGAAAATTAGTATTATTATCTATTGTAAGCATCAATCATTCAAAAAAATCAGACAGCAGTTATGTGCCGCTGTCTGTGACATATTTAGAAAAAGATTATGCCAAGGGCTTGATTACCGGCAATTATACAAAACGCGAGACACCGCAGACAATCCCGCAAATTTTGTATTCGCGATTAATCGACAGACCAATTAGACCGCTGTTCCCGTCTCTTTACAGAAATGAGACAGTAGTTGATGTAATATTATTATCTAACGATCCGACTATACCGCCTGATACTATGATTATAACAGCGGCGTCATTAGCATTGGGATTATCAAGTGCGCCTTATACTAAACAAATCGCTGGAATAAAAATATGTAAAACAAATGACGGGCTTATTGTAAATCCTGATTATAATAATCTAAAAAATTCAGAATTTCAGATTATGGTCGCAGGCACAAAAGACGCTATTACAATGATTGAATGCGAAGCAAATAACGCTGACAACAGCGAAATCGTCGAATCTCTGAATTTAGCGCAAAAACATATTAATCAATTAATAAATATTCAAGAAGAATTTATAAATAAATTTTCTAATATTCCAAAAATTCAAACGCTCGAAGATATTGAAAATTCCGCATTTTTTCAAGGACTTATCAAACTGCACAACACGCAAATATTGGAAATCGCTAATATTGTAAATTTAGAAAAACGCAAAGAAGAAATTGATATTTTTCTAAAAACTCTGCAATTATCTTTTGATACAATACATTCCAAAATTGCTGATACTGCGCAATATCAGCAATATGACCCAAATGAAATATTAAAATCTTTTAAATATACAATTTTACGAAATTGCATATTAAACGGCTATCGCGAAGATGGCAGAAAAACAGACGAATTAAGACAAATAGAATGCTCGGTAGGACTGCTACCTGCGGCAGACGGTTCGGCATTGTTCACACGCGGCGACACTCAAAGTCTTGGAATTGTCACAATTGGTCCTGAACGCAATGATGCTAACTTTTCAGATATAGATAAATCTTATTTTTTACATTATAATTTCCCGCCATTTTCAGTGGGAGATTGTCAAAGAAAAACATCAGTATCGCGCCGCGAATACGGACACGGGATACTCGCTGAAAAATCATTAAAAGCGATTATGCCGTATATCAAAAATTTCAAACGCAACATTAGAATCGTCTCTGAAATTTTGGAATCTAACGGGTCTTCTTCTATGGCGTCAGTATGTGCCGCGTCATTAGCGTTAAAAAATGCTGGCGTTCCGATTTCTGCGCTCGCAGCCGGCATATCAATTGGCTTAATTTCTGAAAACAATAAAAATATTTTAATTTCAGATATTCAAGGTGCGGAAGACCATTTCGGCGATATGGATTTTAAAATCGCAGGCACACGCGACGGCATTACAGGACTGCAATTAGATATAAAACTCAATGGCATTAATATTGAAATTTTAGCGCAAGCACTGGAATTGGCGGAAATTAACAGATTAGAAATTCTCGAAAAAATGGAGGCAATATTTTAAAAAATAATATGGAAGATTTTTTAATTAATAATTACGATTATATTCTGTATGCGCTATTGGCATTATCATTAATCGCATTAATTTTTATAAAAATCAAAAATAAAAAAACTGAAAAAAAAATACTCGAATTAAAAAATAAAATAAAACCATTTGAAATAAAGATAGATAGAGACGCTGAAAAAATGGTGGCTGCTGAAAAACTCGAAGAAGGCGATATATTCAGCCGCGATATTTACGATGAACATAAATTCAAAATATTTTATAAAAATATGGTTGTAACTAATGAAATCAAAGAAGAATTACTTAATAAAAATATTGGTTTTGTCTGGATAAAAACGCGAAAATTTAAAGGATTTTAAGTCATCTTGATATTTTTATTTGAATAGTAAAACGCGTCCATTCATTTTCGCAGCTATCAACTAATAATATTGCATTCATTTCTTTTACTATGGACTGCACAATAGCCAAACCCAAGCCAGTGCCTTTACCTTCTGGTTTGGTAGTAAAAAACGCGTTAAATATTTTTTCTATGTTCTCTTTTTTTATACCGCAACCATTATCTTCAATCGATAAATAAACATCATCATTTTTAGTATAAACAGAAATCTTGATTTTTTTGCGATATGAACCCAGTTGCCCAGAACTTTTTAATTTTTCAAATTTGTCTTCAACAGCATCGCGAGCATTGCTCAATAAATTTAAAATTACTTGTTCTAATTTGAATTCATTACCTATAATAAATATTTCAGCCGTTTCATCAAAATCGCGCTCGATTAATATATTATGATTAATATATTGCGTGCCGACCATTGACAAAGAATTTAATATCGGCGATAATATATTAAATTTTTTGTCCATCTGCGTGCTCTGCTCTCGTGAATATATTCGAATATGCTGGATTATATGTTTGATTCTATCTATATAACTTAATAATGTTTTACATTTATTTTCAACATAATCTTCATTAATCTGTTTTAATTTCGCTTTATTTATAAGATTTTCCAGTCCCATTGATATACCAGCAAGCGGCTGATTTATCTCATGCGCTATACCAGCTGCAAGTTCGCCTAACGCCGCTAATTTACTTGATTGTATCAGCATTATTTGATTATTATTTTTTTCCTGCTCTAATTTTATTAATTCTGTTATATCTTTAATAGTCATCAATAAAAAAACTACTTCTGCGATAATTATCCTTTTTAATTCTATTTGTAAATTTATCAAATTGTCATTAACTTCAACAATAATATTTTCATATATTTTTTTCTCTGCATTTTCTAATTCTTCAAAATTTATCTTTTCGGATTCATATTTTATTAAATCATTAAAAAATATCCCGTAAATATCCGATTTTTTTAGTTGAAAAAGATTTATAACATAGTCATTAGCATCGATTATTATGCCATTAGTAGATAACAAAAGTAACCCTATATTAACATTTTCAAATAAAGCAGCGTATCTATCTAATGTTTCGTCTAATCTTTTTATTAATTCAAATTTTTCTGTAATATCATAGATTATCCCATCAAAAAAATTCGGTTCATTATCATTTAATTTTAATGTGGTTTGCCCTATAATTTTTTTGCCGCCTTTTTGTTTGAATTCTATAATTCTATCTTTTACTATTCCATTTTTTTTCAAATCCTCAACTAATTTAATTCTATCATTACTATTAAAATAAAAATTATCTCTATCGATATTGACAATTTCTTCTGCTGAATACCCGAATATATTTAAAAATCCTTGATTAAAATAAACTAATTTCCTATCGGCTAAATTTACTCTAAATAATCCGATATCCAAATTTTGCGCTAATGTATTAAATCTATAATCAATTTCTTCTTTTTGTTTTAACAGCAAGTTATTTATTTCTTCAAGTTTTGCATCTTTTTCTAACAGCGCTTTATGTATATTTTCTAATTCATTTAATGATTTGCTTAATTTCAACTCAGTTTCTTTTCGATTAGTAATATCGTGAATTATCCCGATTACTTTTACCGGCTGATTTTCAATATCACGAACAGTATAAATAGATTCGAGCCACCATCTTAATTCGTTATTTTTATTATATATTCTATACTCGACATTTTCATATTCACAATTTTCATATAAATGCCGTTCAAATTTCTGCTTGATAAATTCCAAATCTTCCGGATAAATAATTTTAAATTTTTCGTCTAATGTTCTTGGAAACTCGCCGACATCATATTTTAATAATGAGTCTATACTATTAGACCATTCAATTTTCGAATTATATAACGTATATTCGTAAAACGCCATATTGCCAGTTTTTATCGCTATTTCAAAGCGTTTTTCACTTAATTCAATTATCTCGTGCGTCCGTATCTGTTCGCGAATATCGCGACATAAAAATATAATATCAAAATTATCATAGTCATCTTCATATTGTAAAAATGAAAAATTTACAGATACTGGTATCAGTTCATTTGCTTTGCTTTTCAAAATTGTTTTTAGTTCAGAAATTTTAGCGACTTTTATTGATTTTTTTAAATTATCATTTATTTCTAAATCTAAAAATATTTTATTAACATTTTCGCCTAATAGTTCATTTTGCGAATATCCTACAAGTTTCATTAATGCGGAATTAATATGTTTGATTTTGTTTTTCGGGGTTATTACTATCAAAGCGTCAGCCATTGCATCGACTATTTTTTCAATATAATTTTTTGTAGCGTGAATATTTTTTATATAATTTTCTTCTGATAATTTATATAAAGTAATATCTTCTGATGTTTTTATGATTTCGGAAATATTATTGTGTTCGTCTTTTATTAAAGAAAATGTAGCGCGTTCCCAAAATAATTCACCGTTCGCGCGTCTATTGCATAATTCGCCATTCCAATAACCGTGCAATTTAACCATTTCTAATATATTATCATAAAAATTTTTAGCAGCAAAACCTGCATTAAAAAAACTAATGGGTTTTCCTACTATTTCTGAAAAAGCATAACCGCTCATCTGTTTATATTTTTTATTTATGAATGTTATTATTCCATCTAAATTTATAAGCATTATAGGATTAGGCATTTCTTGCAAAATCGAATAGAATTCTAATAATTTAATGTCTTTTTGTTTTTCTAATGTTATATCTCTTAATAATAAAATCAAATATTCCGGCTTTGGCAAATATGCAATACAATAAAACCATTTATTTAATATATCGCAAAATATCTCAAATTCTGTTTTTTTATTAATTGCATCAACCGAAATTTCTGAAAGTTGGGAAATTATTTTACATAAAGAATTGCAAGATTTTAATTGGCAAAAACCAGAAATTTTTTTACCTATTATTTCACTTTGTGAAAATCCCAATATTTCTTCAATTTTTTTGTTAACAGACATCACTATCAAATTTTTTATTTTTTTATTTTCATCACAACATATTTTGGAATATATATAACCTTCTATTATATTATCTAAAAATAATTTATTCGTTTCTCGTTGATAAATTATAGATTCAATAGCGGTTTTTAAAGTCGGTAAATTTACGGGTTTAGTAAGATATATATAATTTCTGATTTTTTTTGCGCGATTTAAAAGTTTATCATTCCAATAACCAGATAAAAATATTATAGGTATATCAAATTCTAACTGGATGTTTTCAACTATGTCAATACCGTCTAATTCGCTATTTTTTAAATTAATATCTGAAATTATAAGATTTGGTCTGGTCTCTCGAATTTTTTTTAATACATCTTTTAAATTAGAGCCATATCCGCAAAATTCATAATCTTTTAATGCCGCTGTGTAATATTTAACTATAAATTCTTCATCTTCTATTATAAAAATTTTTAGTTTGTTAAACATTTTAATTTATTCGCTGACATATATTTAAAACAGTATTATGCAATTCTTCAATTTCTTTGTTTAATCTATCTATTTCAGATTGAGATGAAAGGCATTTATTCTTTAATTCGTTTTTCGCCGTGTGCAATTCGCTTTCTAATTTTTCGATTTTTTTTAATTTTAAATTAAGTTCATTTAACAATAACTTGTATTTTTCGCTATTTATTTTATTCCTGCGATGACGCTTTTCTTCGACATTTGCAATAGCTTTGCTTATATCTTCATCATTAAATGGTTTGTCTAAAAATTCATCTACTCCTATTCGTAAACTTTCTAATACTAATTTTCTATCGCCATAACCGGTCATTAAAATTAAACTGATATCAGGATATTTTTCTTTTATCTTTGTCAAAAATTCAATACCTGTTTGCCCCTTTAATTTATAATCTGATATTATCAAATCTGGTATATTTTCTTTATGCGTTTCTATATAATCCCACGCGCTTTCTGATGACAAAAATGTTTTGACTTTATAATTTAATAATTTTAAATTACGCGCTAATGAATTACAGATATATTCTTCGTCATCTATAACATAAATATTTTTTATAACTTCTATTTCAAAAGCATTAATCACTATTTTTTTATAATCATCTTCGGATTTTTCTGGAAATCCGTTGATTTTTATTTTTAATGGTTTATTCCAGCACACTATTTTTATTTCTGTAAATTTATTTACTTCGGAATTTATTGAAAAACTATCAACTAATCTCTTGGCTGTGACTAATCCTATTTGCTTGATTTCATGAGTATCACTATCTTCGCTATTTGCTAATATTTTATTTATGTCTTTTATCCCCGGACCATCATCTTTAAATATTAATGATACTCCTTCTAAATTTTCGTTTTCACGCTCGGATTTAACTAATTCTATTATCACAAAAGGATTAACTGAATATTTTAAACTATTCAATGCCAATTCATTTGCCGCTGCACATAGTTTAGTCTTTGTGACTATATTCATTCCTAATTCATCTGCATATTTACGCACTATATTTCTAATATCATTAACTGAATTTTTATTTATTATTTTTATATTTTCAGTTTTTAATATTTGCATAATTTTCTCCTTTTTTTTATTGGATTTTTTTACATTTTATTTTAATACATACGCCAAAATTTGTAAATATTTTTTTAATTGTCTGGAAATGTTGGGGTGTATATTTCTTCAATAAGCAAAACAAAATCTTGAAATTTAGAAACTCTAAAACCTGCTTCTCGGAATTTTTTAGCATTAGCAATAGATTTAACATACCAACCGAAAAATTTTCTAAAATGCTTGACGCCTATAATTTCACCATAATAATCAACCAGCAATTTCAAATGTTTTTTCATTATATTTTTTAAATCAGTAATATTATGTTTATATTCGCCTGCGCTTAAAATTTCTTTTATTAAAAAAGGATTATACAATAACCCGCGGCCGATCATCACATAATCGCAAAATCTCGATTTTTCCAAATAATCATCATAATTCAAAATATCACCGTTTCCTATTATTGGTAGTTTACAATTATCTTTTAATATTTTTACATAATGCCAATCGCCTTTGCCGCTGTACATCTGAACAGCAGTTCGACAGTGTAATGCAATCGCTGAAACATTGGTATTTTCAGCTATTTTAGCAATTTCTAAATAATTGATGCTATCGTTATTCCAACCCAATCTGATTTTAATTGTTATTCGCAATTTCGCTATTTTACAGATTGTCTCTAAAATTTTTTTTATTAATTCTGGCTTTTTCATAAGCGCAGCGCCTGCGCCGTTCTTTACAATTTTTTTTACAGGACAGCCCATATTAATATCAATAGCAAAAGGATTGTAATGCGTTTGTATATATTCTATTGCATTTTTAAATTGTCCTGGCTCTGCGCCAAAAATCTGAACCGTCACAGGATAATCGGAACCGCACGCGTCATCTAACATTTTTAATGTTTTTTGATTTTTGCGGATTAGCGCTTCTGCTGAAATCAATTCTGAATATAATAATCCTGGCAAAAATTCAGAATGCAAATCACGAAATGGCCTATCGCTAATGCCAGCCAGCGGGGCTGTAATAATTTTATTTTTTAACTTAAATTCGAAATGTTCGGCAATTTGTCTGTCACACAATTTCGTTTAAATTCCTTGCTATTCCTAATCCAGCAAGCATTGACTGCAGCGAATTAGCATTAAACAATGCATTCAAACTATTTTTTATATATTCATTTTGCTCGGTAGTAAATATAGATTGTAATTCTGTAATTTGATTTTTTACATTTTTAAATTCTTCGGATATTTCAGTTTTTGTATTAACAATGGCTTGATTGGTTGACTGCGCTAATTTTTCTATATCTTGAAGAGTATTAGTAATTTCTTTTATTTCAGTTTGATTCGGTTTTATACCTTTATCAAATTTCGTTTCATCAAATTTCAATCTGCCATCTTCTTCCTTAGAAATTCCTAAATTTTCTAAATTTTTTGAAATTATTGTTTTGTCAAAATATTCAGAGGCATCTTTAACATTAGATTTTTCTACTTTTTCAATAGTTGTATTATATGTTTCTATAAATTGAGAAATTTGATTTTTTAGTTGCGAACTTTGAAATTTGTCTATATATTGATTTTCAGTTGTATTGGCAGAACTGCCGAATTCATATTTTTTTGCTTGCGTGTTGTCACTTATGAATTCTGATGTTGTTTGGAGTTTGTTTGCGCTGTAATAAAGATTTTCTAATTGATAATTAAGCGTTGAATAATCCTTTACACTATTCAATGCTTCATTCATTTGGCTCGCATAATTTTTATTATTATTTTCAAATATTTTATTTTCAAATATCTCGTTCAATCTTTGAATTTTTGCTATTTCATCTACTCGCATTTTTTATTACCACCTTTTTTAATTTAAGGGCGTTTAATAATAAAAAATACTGTATTTTCTCAAATTATTATTAAAACACCCTTTTTTGAAAAATACAAATAAATTTCAAAATTAATTACTGCGCTGCTGATATTGCATTCACAGGACAAACTTCTTCGCAAGCGCCGCAATCAGTGCATTTATCTGAATCAATTTTATAAATATCGCCTTCACTTATTGCATCTACTGGACATTCAGACATACACGAACCGCAAGCAATACATTCATTAGATATAACGCGTGTCATTAAAACACACCTCCCAAAAATAAAAATTAAATTTCTAAAATTTCTTTTTCTTTTTTTCTTAAAATTTCATCTACTTCTTTTATATGATTATCTGTAAAATCTTGAATTACTTTCAATCCTTTATTGTGTTCATCTTCTGTGATTTTTCCGTCTTTTTCTAATTCTTTTAATTTATTGTTTCCATCACGTCTAACATTACGTATAGCCACTTTACATTCTTCGCCTTTAGTTTTTGCTAATTTTACTAATTTCTTGCGCGTTTCTTCTGTCAATTGAGGAACATTCAGTCTTATAACATTTTTATCCGGCTGCGGAGTGATACCTATATCAGATGCTAAAATAGCTTTACATATCGGTTCTATCATATTTGCATCCCACGGTTTAATTACTATAACACGCGGCTCCGGAATACTTACATTTGCTACTTGATTTATCGGAGTCTTGCTGCCATAATAATCCACCATTATAGGTTCAAGCATTGTCGCAGACGCACGACCTGTGCGTAATTGCGCTAAATCTTTTTTTAATACATTTATCGCTTTTACCATTCTATCTTTACAATCATTATAAACAGATTGCAGCATTTATAAATCACGCTCCTCTCTTCAAAATTTATTTGTCAGGTATTACTATTGTCCCGATTTTTTCGCCTAATACCGCTCTCTTTATATTGCCCTTTTTATTCATATCTAAAACTAATATAGGCAAATTATTATCCATACTCAAAGAAACAGCAGTTAAATCCATAACCTGCAATTTTCTTTTTAATACTTCGGAATAGGTAATCTCATCAAACTTAACAGCATCTTTATATTTCACTGGATCTTTATCATAAATGCCGTCAACTTTCGTCGCCTTGACCATAATATCAGCCCCGATCTCTAATGCGCGCAATGCGGCAGTAGTATCAGTAGTAAAAAATGGATGCCCGGTCCCGGCGCCTAATATCGCTACTTTTCCAGCAGCCAAAGATTCTTTTACTTTCTTGGCTGAAAAACGCTCGGCTATTTCTGTCATCTGAACAGCAGAATATACTTCTGACGGACAGCCGATACGCAATAAATTTTCGCATAATGCAACTGAATTTATCATCGTAGCTAACATTCCCATATGGTCAGCCATATTACGGTCCATACCTTTTGAACTGCCAGCCAGCCCGCGAAATATATTGCCGCCGCCTATTACCACTGCTATTCCAACGCCAATATTATTCAGTTCTTTAATCTCATTAGAAATATAATTCAACACTTCTGGACAAATGCCAAATGATTGTTTGCCTTCAAGCGCTTCGCCACTCAATTTTAAAAGTAATCGTTTGAATTTTATTTTTTTCGCTTTTTTTATAGCCATATTTATAAAATCAAAAAACTATAAATTTATTTAGATTGCAGTTGCGCTTGCACTTCTGCAGCAAAATCAACCTTTTTCTTTTCTATACCTTCGCCTACTTTATATCTTGCAAAATATGTCGGCTGTATTTTAATACCTAATTTTTTAGATGCCTCATCTATAACTTGCTTTACTTTTTTCTCTGCATCTTTGATAAATACTTGTTCTACTAAACATACTTGCTCATAATATTTTACTAATTTTCCTTCTACTATTTTGGATATAATGTGCTCCGGTTTTCCTTCATTCTTCATTTGTTGAGTATATATCGCACGTTCGTTATCCATATCTTCTTTTGAAACATC
The DNA here is from genome assembly GCA_029551925.1 of bacterium. GTDB lineage: Bacteria > JAGOBX01 > JAGOBX01 > JAGOBX01 > JAGOBX01 > JAKPEO01. The sequence goes on along the minus strand of JAKPEO010000130.1, from coordinate 8,037 downwards.
CGCTGGCGCAATGTATTTCGGTTCAGACGCCGCAATCTGCATACAAATATCTTTCATTAATTCAATAAATTCAGCTGCGTCTTTTTTTGATGTGTCGCTTATTTTAAATTTTGCAAGCACTCCTATTTTACCGCCGCCGTGAATATACTGCCAGCCAATTTCATCATTAGCAATCTTTACACAATCAAATCTGCGAACTTGCACATTTTCGCCGATTTTTGCAATAAATTCAGCTAAATATTCGCTCACTGCCATTCCGTCTATTTTTAAATTTTTTAATTCGTCTAATGTTTTTGGCTGATTATCAAATATAATATTTATCATTCTATCAGCCACTTCTAAAAATCCATCGTTTCTTGCAACAAAATCAGTTTCGCAATTTATTTCGGCAATCGCTGCTCTATCTGATTTTAATATTACCTTAACAATACCTTCAGCTGTGGTTTTGCTGGATTTATTAGCTGCTGCTGCAAGCCCTTTTTCTCTTAAAAATTTTACTGCTGCTTCCATATCACCGTTTGTTTCAGTTAGCGCTTTTTTGCAGTCCATCATTCCTGCGCCGGTTTTATCTCTCAATTCTTGAACCATCTTTGCCGTAATAGCCATTTTATAAATTCACCTTCCTAAATTAATTCAATTAATTAAAAATAAAATTAATAGCCCTTTTTCCGTGACGAAATTTTATCGAAATTTGAAGCGTTTTCTAAATCTTCTTCAATTTCTTCTTCATAATAATCTTCCATAACTTCTTCTTCATCTACTGCGCTTTCTTCTTCTACTGCCGCCGCCGAGGCCGCTTCCTGTTCAGCTTTTAAATCTTCGAGTTTCTTTTCATATTGTCTTCTACCTTCAATAACAGCATCAGCCATAGTTGCGCAAAATAATTGTATTGCGCGAATCGCATCGTCATTCCCAGGAATACCATAATCTACTATGTCTGGATCGGCATTGGTATCTAATACTGCAACTACTGGTATTCCCATTTTTCTAGCTTCAAAAATGCCTATCTCGTCTTTTTTGACATCTATGACAAATAAAAGATCCGGCAATTTTTTTAAGGTCTTTATACCGCCTAATAATTTTTCTTTTCTGTTTTTTTCTTTTAATAATCTTGATTTTTCTTTGTTTGGCAATTTGTCAATCAAACCTGATTCTATCATCTGTTCGAGTTTATACAATCTTTCAATACTTTTTGATATAGTAGAAAAATTTGTTAGCGTGCCGCCTAGCCAGCGCTGATTGATGTAAGGCATACCGCAGCGTTCGGCTTCTTGTTTGATTGTATCCTGCGCTTGCTTTTTTGTGCCTAAAAATAACATTGTTTTTCCTTGCGCTGTCTGTTCGATAACATAATCAATCGCTCGTTGAAAATATCGAATTGTTAATTGTAAATCCAAAATATGAATATTCTTACGTTTTGTAAAAATAAACGGCTTCATCTTTGGATTCCAACGTTTGGATTGATGCCCGAAATGGACACCCGCTTCTAATAACTGCTTCATTTGAACTTGAACTGTCATAAAAAAATACCTCCTAAAATTTGTTTGTTTCCTCCGCATTTCTCATTTTTTTATGGACCAATTTATTCTTTTTTAAATTGGAACGCCATAAAAATCAAAATGCGTGTGTTTTATTTTTTTATAAATTTAGTCGCACTATTATATTTATTATGCTTTCATTGTCAAGTTTTTTTATTGATTAGACAATTTTTTTATCTCGTCGCGCAAAAATATTGCTTTTTCATAATCCTCTTTTTGTACCGCTTCTTCTAATTGCATTTTTAATTCATTTATTTTTTCCTGAGTTTTTATATTATCGATATATTCTATATTTTTGGTCTTATTAAAGCATTTGCCTATATGCTGAACGTTGTTGTGGATTCGTGAAATTAGATATTCCATCTGATCGCCAAAATATTTATAACATTGCGCGCAGGATATCTTGCCGATTTTTCGAAATTTATTGAAATCTAATCCGCAATTTTCACATTTCATTAATTCTGCTCCACTCTTAAAATTCCCAGCATTTTTTACATTTTCTTTATTTTTTTTCTTGGATTTTTCAAATGCCTCAATATCAGAATTAAAATTTAAAAAATTAACATTTATAAAAAATTCATTTTTTTTTGCGCAGTCTTCGCATAAATGCACTTCTTTTTTTTTATCGTCTATAATCTGAGTAAAATGAATATTCGCTTCGTTTTTTTTACAATTATCACATAACATTTTTTTCTACACCTTAATTGAAAATTATTTTTTTTCTTTTGACAAAATATAGTAAATAATTGCACTGAATATGCAAGCGCCGATAATAATAACAATAATAGTATTCATTATTTGAGCATTTACAGCGTCTGAATAAAAACTATCTAATACATTCAAGGGATTGCCGTATTTTACAAACAAAACTAAATTCAACAAAATCGTAAAAAAAATTATGATTTCAAAATTTTTTAGTCTCATACACGCTTAATTAAATACGCGGATCATAAATTACTTCCGGTGTAGGATTATCCATTTCCTTTATGCGCTTATCAGCCATAAATGCTAAATAAGATTTTAAATTCGGATCCTTGCCAACTATAAAATTAAATTCTGCTTTTGCTTTATCTTTTTGTTTATACCAATAATACGCCATACCTAAATTATAGCGATGTTGCAAATTTTCAGGGTCGGCTTCAACAGATTTTTTGAATTTTTCAAATACTTCCTGAGCTAACTTTGATTTCGGCTTTAATTTTATTACCATAACATAGCGCTCGCCAGCTAATTCCGGCTCTTCCATTATATCATATATTTTGCCTAAATAATAATACGATTGGATGCTTTTATTATCTAAATTTATTGCGCGCTGAAATAATTCTAATGCCGCGTCAAAACCAGCCGCGCGATTCCACAAACTCCTGAATCTTAATGAATAATTCTCTAATTCAAAATATGTCGAACTTATATCATTTAATCTTTTTCTTAAAGTATTAGCATATTTTTTCTTATCATCGCTTTTTTTTATATTTTCATTTATTTTAAATAATTCAGCAATTTCTTTTGATAATTTTTGAGAAGTTTGTTCGAATTTTTTTAAACAAACATTTATTTTTATATCTTGAAATTTCTCAGCCGCTCTTTTATTTAAAACTTTATGAATTTCTGGTAATAATACTAATGTTTCTTCTAATTTTACTTTCATTTCATCGGAAACTTCGCGCACTTTGCTAATTTCTAATAAATAACTAATATCGCGATTTATATTTTGATGTAATTTATTCAATAATTGATAGTCTTCACTTTCTTGATAAATTTCAAGCGCGCCTGTGTCTTCTTTATTTAATTTTTCCGCTATCTGTAAATATATCAGCCCTTCGTTTATTTTCTCTTGCGCGTATGTTTCCACTATTTTCAAATATCCCCAAAATATCAATGAAAATAATGCAAATAATGAAATAAAAAGTATTAAATGAAATTTAAAAGATAATTGCAGCGGCTCGTATTTTTTTATTGTTTCTAATTCTTCGACTGTAATTATTTGAGATTCGTCGGTAATACTAATATTTACTTGTTCCGTTTTTTTTTCGTCTGTTTCTTTAATTCTTCTTTTTTTAGCCATAAAAACTCTACACCCTTCAAATATAAAAAAATATAAAATAATTATTTTAAATATATTTCAACATTTTGTCAAGAGAACTGCATGCTTTTTTTATTATATCAGGTTCCAATGTTATTTCGTATTTTTCTTCAACTATCGCGTTATAAACATCTTCAATAGTAGTCATTTTCATAGTTTTACAAATTTGACAATTTTCTACGGTAATAAATTTTTTGGACGGCGCGTTTTTTTTTAAACGATGAATTATTCCGGGTTCTGTTGCTATTATAAATTCATTATATTCGCTCTTTTCTACATATTCTACCATTTTTTCTGTTGATAATATTTCATCAGCCAACTGTAATGCTTCAAATGGACATTCAGGATGCGCTAACACGCGAGCCGCTGGATATTTATCTTTTGTATTTTTTAATTGCTTATATGTTATTTGATTATGAACATAACAATATCCGTCATATATAATAAATTCCTTTTCGGGAGTGCGTCTTTTACAATAATCTGCAAGATTCTTATCAGGCACAAAAATTATTTTTCGTTCTTTTATTCCTTTTACCACTTTTAAAGCATTCGACGATGTGCAGCATACATCAGCCATTGCTTTAATTTCAGCAGTAGTATTGACATACGCTACTACTACCGCATCTGGATGATTATCTTTTAATTTTTGCAATTCGGATTTTGTTATCATCATTGCCATTGGACAGCCAGCTTCATATCTTGGCAATAAAACTTTTTTTGATGGCGCAAGAATTTTTGCGGTCTCAGCCATAAACGACACTCCGCAAAATAAAATTATATCTGCGTCCGTTTTACTTGCGCATCTTGATAAATGCAGCGAATCACCGACAAAATCCGCTATATCCTGTATTTCAGGTCTTTGATAATTATGCGCCAATATAACTGCATTTTTTGATTTGGCTATCTTTTTTATCTTTTCTTGAATCTCTTGGTAAATCATTTTTTATTTTTAATCTGTTTTCATTTCTTCTAATTCACGCATTAATATAATAAATAAACCAAATCTCCATACCTTACGGAATAAAATATCCGCTGCGTGTTTCGCCGCGCGTTCCTTTGTATTTTAAATTTATATATTGATTAATATAATTGTATGCTGGCTTGCGCGCTTTATTTCTATAAAATATCGTATAATTTCCTGATTTATAATTGTCAATATAATCCAATATTTTTTTTGTTGATACATCAGGAAATTGCATATATCTATTCGAAAAATATTCTGAAAACTTTTGTTTTATCGCGTCTTTATTGCGATTAAAATTAACAAATTCTATATGAATATCATTATTTCTCAAAAATCTTATTAGTTTTTTTACACGCGGCGTTAATTCTAATTCGCCAGTTTTATCTGACGATGTTATGTAAATTATCGTTTTTAAATTTTTATATAATGCCACAGAACTTGCGCTTTTTTCTATAAAATCAATAAAATCTAATTCAGAACTTATAACATTTTTACTTCTATCTACTAATCTCATAACTTCAAATTTGTCAGTAGTATTCGCTATTAAATTTTCAGGGATGCCGTTCATTAATACCCATAAATCAACTTTGTATTTGGAGTAATTCAAATTATTGACTAATTCATTAATAAAATTCCGCACTAATCTATAATCTGATTGCAGTTGTTCAGTATTTTCTATTAATATCGCAATATTATGCAAATTAGTATATCTTTCAAACGGTTTTACTGACACTGGCATAACCATAAAATTTTTACGAAATTCTAATACAGAATCGCTATTGTCATAAACTGAATAATTATGCATTCCTAATGTTTCAACTGCCTCGTGGTCATTATATCCCTCGAAAATTTCAAAAAAATTCTCGTTTAAATTATAAACTTTATTATAATTCGCATCGCGCACGCTTATATTTGTTATGATATGCGGAAACATCGATGTATAATCAATATTTTTTATATTTAAAATATACTGTTCTTTAATCTTTTCATAATACGCAATATTAGTTATAGTATTATTTTCAAAATCAGCATAATAATAACTATTATCTATTGCATTCAGTGCAATTCTATAACACGCGCCAGATACCAGCGGCTTGTCGGGCAGCGGTGTCACCGGCTCGTAATCCTTGATTTCTAAATTATAAACTAACGGCTGAATATTATTTTTGCCTGCATAAATACACAATTTTTGATTAAATAATTTTATTTTTTTTGCGGAATATTCAAGTGGTATATCTATTGTATTTTGAAATTTGCCTGATACATCATACATATAAATTTTATTATTAAAATCATCTAAAATCGCCAATTGCTTACCGTTTGATGTTATGTATTTTACGCTAATAAAAACTGTATCTATCAAATTAACTTTATAGACTTTTTCTTGTGTGTAATGCGTTTTTACTTCAAGATTGTCTTCTTGGAAATATGCACATAAATTTTTATCTTCTAATTCCAAATTTACAGGCTCGCCATTTAATCTGAATAATAATATAGGCAGTGCGCTATTGGCATATTTTATAACAAATTTATCGTCATATATTTCAAAACTTTCGATTTCTTTATTATCAAATATAGATATTTTCAATTCATTCGTTTTTTGCAAATTTTTAGAAAATTCAAATATTCTATTTCCAGGAAAAATCAAAGCATATACTTTATCTTTATTATACGCAATATCTATAATACGCTCTTTATCAAATGTATATTTTGCCGAAAGATTATCATTTTCTTTTTTTAATAATTCATTATTATTCGAATCATATAAAAATTCAGTGGTTGTATCGACTATTAAAGAATTAACAATATTCGCTCGTTTGCCAATGTCAAGTATATATCCGACAAATTCGCCGCTCTCCATTGAATATATGGCGAATTTATTATTATTAGTTCCTTCCTGCGCGTCTGTAATAACTATATTGTCATTGAATATATTTAACGACGCAGGTTTAGTAATATATTTTTTATCTATATTTATCTCGCCTAATTTATTGCCGACTTCGTCAAATTGCAATATTTTAAAATTCGCGCCGTCTAATACATACAGCGAATTAACATACCATTTCAAATCAGTGACACTGCGAAAATATCTTTTTGCGTAATTATCTATCTTAAATAAAATCTTGCCGTCTTCGTCTATTTTTAAAACAGAATTAGAACTGGCATCTGAAAAATAAATATTTTCTCGTTCGCCTATTGTTAAATTGTTTATGCCTTTTGCTGAATATTCCTTATCCTTAATTTCGATTTTTTTTAATAATTTCAATTGTTCATCAGCTGAAAAAATATATATCGCATTCTCTTTGAAATCGCTTACATATAATTTGTCATTATTCAATTCCAATCCGCTCGGCTGTTGAAATTGTTTGTATTTATTTTTTAAATTGTATTCTTTATCTATCACAAGCAGCGCTTTATCTAACGCTGATATTACAAAAATTAAATTATCTTTTGCCGCAATATTTAGCGGCGAAATAAATCTTTTATCATCATAATTTGCGCTTTTTATAATACTCGCTTTTTTTATTTCAAATTTTTCAAAATAATCATTATACAATTGCAAATCCTTATCAGACGCTAAATATCCAATACGCCGCATAATAAATTTTGTCTGTTTCGGGATTTTTTTTAAAACTTCGACGCTAGCTGGATAATCGCCTAACATATAATGCGTTTGCGCCAGCCAATAAAATGCCTCATTAGCATACGGAAAAAATTCTATTGATTTTTCAAATCTATCTATTGCGCTTAAATAATTTTTTGAATTATATAATTTAAAACCTTCAATAAAATTAGATTTAGCGCTCTCGACTTGCTTAGAAGTCAATATATCGCTGATAGCGTATGGTTCTGTATCTGGAATATATATGCCTTTATAGACAGCAGCATTTAATCCTACTAATAAATTTATAAACAATATTATCATTATAAAAAATATTGTTTGGAATTTGATTTTTTTCATAATTTTGCTCCTGTCTAAATTATGATTTTTATCCTTTATTGCTATTATCATCCAATAATTTTTCTAAATTTATTAATGCGCCAATAGAACTGTCCATATCGCTTTGCTGCTTTAAATAATTTTTCAATTCTCTGGTCTCTTGATACGCTAAATAATCTTTGACGCTCAATGAAATTTTGCGATTGTTATAATCTATATTGCTGATATTAGCAAAAATTTCATCGCCAACCTTTACTACTTCATCTGGCGATTTTATATTTTTATCCGTTAATTGCGAAATATGAATATAGCCAGTAATGGTCTTGTCAATTTGCACTATCACTCCGTTTTTCAATATTTTTAACACTTTGCATTTAAAAGTCTTTTCTTTTTCTAATTTTTTAGCGCGTTCATACCACGGATCTTCTTGCGTATCTTTAATACTCAATAATATTTTATTTTCACGGTCATTTACTTCAAGTATCTTACACTGCACTGTCTGCCCAATCTT
>JAKPEO010000128.1 GCA_029551925.1 bacterium | reverse complement strand
TTTATTAAAATTTGTTTTTCGCGGCAGCCGTAAAATTAAAATTATAATTTTAGTGCTGTTATTGTTACTTTTTGCTTTTTTTATAATTATTTATAAGAAAAGAACGCAGCATCTGCTGAATATTACGAAAAATATTATATTTTCAGATTATGACAGCAAGAACATTTATTTTGTAAAACTTTTGAAAAATAAAGAATACGCTGAAGAAATAATTAAAGATATAAATCAAGCGAAGGATAGTATTTATATTTCGATGTATTTGATAGAGATAAATAAAAATCCGTATAATTTATCAAATAAAATAATAGAGGCATTGTGTTCAGCGGCGCAGAGAAATGTAAAAATTTTTGTAATGTTAGATTTACCGGCAAAAGGCGAAAATCCGGATTTATTAAAAAAAAATACGGTTGTTAAAAAAAAATTAGAAAGTAATAATATTAAAGTAATATGGGATTCGCCGAATAATGAAAATCACGAAAAGATAGTTTTGATAGATGAAAAAATTATGTATATCGGCAATCATAATTGGTCAATAGCGTCATTGGAATATAACGAAGAGATCTCGCTAAAAATCACAAGTTATAGATTTACAGCTGATATTCTCAATTATTTTTTCAATATATTTGCGGAAACGCAGGAAAATATAAAAGAATTAAGCGAGGTTTCGTTACTTCAAAAGGAATTGATATCTTCTGACAATTTAAAAGAGACCGGCGCTCAATCTACTGAAAATTTTGCAGGTGCGGCAGAAGAATTGGAAAATCAAAATATATTTGAAAGAGAAGACTTAATAAAAGTCACTGATTTGCAATTTTTACCGGGCTATATGTATTATTTTAAATTGCGCAAGGAATTAGCCGCAGCAGAGTCATCAGTTTATATTAATATGTTTTTACTTAGATATGTCAATGCGAATATAAAAGACCCTGTTTATAATTTATTAGAAATATTGAATGAATTAAATAGTAAAGGCGTGAAAATAAAAATAGTATTAGATAGAATGCTTGAAGAAGAAAATAAAATTGTTTATAATTTTTTAAATGAACGCAAGATCCCAGTAGAATTTTATAATGGAAATAATACAATGCACACGAAATTAGTTGTTATTGACGGCAAAAAAATATTTTGCGGCAGTCACAACTGGACAAATTCAGCATTTAACAGCAACCGCGAAGTTTCTGTGTATTTAGAAAGTCCTGAAATAACTGAGCAATTAAATATTAATTTTTAAATTGAATATGACTACTGATAAATTATTTTCAATAAAAAAATTAAAGACATATTTTTATGGAAAAACCGGGTTTTTGAATTTAAAAAAATATGAGGTTAAAGCAGTAGATAATGTTAATCTTGAAATTAACCAAAATGAGATTTTAGGATTAGTCGGCGAATCCGGGTCAGGCAAGACCACATTGGGGCGCACTCTGTTGAGATTAGCGCCGCATACGAGCGGCGAAATATTTTATAATGATATTGACATATTAAAAATATCACAATCAGAATTCAGAAAATATCGAAGAGATTTGCAAATTATTTTTCAAGATCCAAATTCGTCGTTAAATCCGCGAATGACTGTTGGCGATTTATTGACAGAGCCGTTAATAGAACATAGAATAATTTCTAAAAAAGAACGGCGTTTAAAGGCATTAGAATTATTAGAAATTATCGGATTGTCTGCTGAACATATAGATAGGTATCCACACGAATTTTCAGGCGGTCAGCGGCAACGGATAGTGATAGGTCGAGCAATTTCATTAAATCCTAAATTTGTGGTATGCGATGAGCCAGTATCAGCGTTAGATGTCTCAATCCGCGCGCAGATTTTGAATTTGATGATGGAACTAAAACAAAAATATCAATTAACTTATTTATTTATAACTCACGATATTTCAGTTGTAAGATTTATTGCAAATCGAATAGCGGTAATGTTTGCAGGCAATATTCTCGAACTTGCTGAAAATACGGAATTATTTGATAATCCGCTGCATCCTTACACTGAATTATTATTAACTTCCGCGCCTAAAATAAATATTGAAAATAAAAATAGTAAAACTAAAAAAACCGAACAAATTGAAAATATTAAAATTTCGTCAAGCGGCTGCCCATTTTTTTTTAGATGCGAAAAGAAAAAAGAAAGATGCGCTATTGAAAAACCTAAATTACAAGAAATAAAAACCAATCATTTTGCCGCATGTTGGTTTTTTTAGCGAAAAAAATTAAAATATAATATTCATTAATTTAGCGAAATTTAGTTTGAAAGAAAATTTAGAGGATTTGGCTTCTAATTCATTCAATAATTTATAAATATATTCTCTTTGCTGATTTATAATGTTGTTTTGTTCGATTATTATCGCTTCTTTATCTTCTAATAATTTTTGATAATCCATATAATTATCTGATAAATTTTTATTTTTTTTGTTGACTAATATAGTATTCATAATTTAAAATAACAGCAATTAAATTTAAATTGTTATATATAATTTATCGGCAATATAAAAAAAAACTTTAGAAAAAAATTGATTTTTTAAAAAAAAATATTGTTAAGTGCAGAATTATGAATATAAATTTTTTATTAAATGACAAAAAACGCGAGCAGTTTTCTTGCGCAGCAGGTTTAATATTAGAAATTATTATTTTGCTGATTTTGACGAATATATTTATTTTTCATAAGCCCAAGTCAATGGAAAAAGTGCGTGTTGTGATACAATCTCCGCGTCCAATGGTGGAAATAAATCAAAAAGTCGAATTTGATGTAGAATCTAATCAAATTGAAAGCGAACCGAAGATTTCGTCAACAGAAGCAGAACAAAAAGTAGAAGGCGATTATCCGATGCTTGAAAGCAAGGCAGCAGAGAAAGTTGGCCATGTAGAAGAGGTGACGCCTGTCCCTAAAAAAGTAGTGACAAGACAAGAGACTAACAAGCCGCGGCCGAAACCGCAGATAAAGCAGTCGGAGAGCGAATTAGCGCGGTTAGAGGCATTATTAAAAGCACAAAAAAAAGTAAAAGTTGAGCCGCCGCAATCTGAATCGCAATATAAAATTAATGTGTTCGACAGAAATGTGCCTATAAATAAAGAGACAATTAAAAGCAAAGAAGAAACCTTTGCTAAACCGTCTGTTATCAACAGATACAATAAAGTAAAATCTTCTGATGATATAAAAAGTGCAGAACATACAACAAAACCTGATAATAATATTAATCAACCAGTGTATAATGTTGGCAGACAATCAAGCGCAGAAAAACCGGTATTTAATGATAATATATTTGTATCTGGCAGCGGGATAAAATCAGATAATATTAATATAAGCAATACGCAAGGGGCGGATAATTATTCAGCGCGCACGCCTGGAATATTAACATCGCCGCCATTAGATGCGACAGATTTATTGAAAAAAGGAGAGTTTTATATTATTAGATTTCATGGAGTAATAGACGGCGGCGGATTTTTGAAAGAATTGACAGTAATAAAAACCTCAGGTTTTTTGAGATTAGATACAATAGCAAAACAACATATAATGAACAATTGGCGATGGACGCCGGGGTTTGATAATGCAGAAGTGGCTATCGAACTGCGCGTAGAAAAAAAAATATGATTGAACTTACGAATTTAGCGGCACTTGAGAAACTTGAAAAAATAGACGCTTCGATAATAACAATAGGCGCATTTGACGGTGTGCATTTAGGTCATCAAAAGCTTTTAGCGAGATTAGTTGATGAATCAAAAACGCATAAATTAAAATCAATAATATTCACATTTAAGAATCCGCCGAAAAGTTTGATATCAAATAATACTCTTTATTCTAAAAAAATAATTACCACCGCTGAAAAAATTGAGTTATTAAAAAAATTTGAAGTTGATTATTTAATAAATATTGATTTTAACGAGGGCTTTAAAAATATTAGTGCATTAGAATTTATAGAAAATATTTTAATAAAAAAATTAAATGTAAAAAAAATAATAGTCGGTTATGATTTTAAATTTGGTAAAGATAAAAGTGGAGATTATAATTTGTTGGGGCAGGTATTCAAAAATAATCTAATACATATTGAACCGTTGATGATAGATAATGAAATAGTATCGTCAACATTGATAAAACAATATTTTGTAAATAACAAAATGAAAATCGTTAATAAATTATTGGGATATGATTATTATTTTAAAGGAATAGTCAAGTCAGGTAGAAAAATAGGCAGAACAATAGGTTTTCCTACAATAAATATAGATTATTCAGATGAGATAATAGAAATAAATGGAGTATACAAAGTATCTGTTTTGTATAATAATAATTTATATAAAGGCGTAGCGAATATCGGAAGAATTCCGACATTTGATATAACAAGTAGATATATAGAAACATATATTTTTGATTTTGACAAAGAAATCTACGGCGAAGAAGTCAAAGTTTATCCAGAAAAATTTTTAAGAGAAATAATAAAATTTAAAAATCTTGACGAATTAAAAAAACAAATTATAATAGATGTTTTTAATTGTAAATAAATTATAACAAAAAATAAATTTTTAGGAGGAATTTTTTAAAATGGTAATGACTATGGAAGACAAAAAAAAGGTAATCGACACTTTCAAAAAACACGAGAAAGATACCGGTTCGCCAGAAGTGCAAATTGCATTATTAACTACCAGAATTCAGTATTTGACCGAACATTTGAAGGTTAATAAGAAAGATTTTTCGTCAAGACGCGGGCTATTAAAATTAGTCAGCAAACGCAGAAAATTATTAGATTATTTGCGTGAAAAAGACAGTTCGAGATATCATACAATAATCGAAAAATTAAATATTCGTAAGTAAAATATCTAAAAACTGCCTGATAAAAAAAGCAAGAGTAATAAGAATTTGGAGGAACAAATAATGTATAATCGAATAGTAGTAGAACGCGAGATAGCGGGCAAAAAGGTAGTATTAGAAACAGGCAGAATAGCTAAACAAGCGGCAGGTTCTGTTTTAGTTAGTTGTGGCGGCACATCAGTATTAACTACTGTATGCTATGCTGCTTCGTCAGAAGATGCGGATAGAGATTTTTTTCCGCTGACAGTGAATTATATTGAAAAGTATTATGCAGCCGGAAAATTTCCTGGCGGTTTTATTAAAAGAGAAGGGAAGATATCTGACCAAGAAACATTAGTAGCGCGTTTAACAGATAGGCCGTTAAGACCGTTATTTCCAGAAGCGTTCAAATCAGAAGTGCAGATAATATCAACAGTAGTTTCAGCGGACGGCGAGAATACGCCGGATATATTGTCAATGATAGGCGCATCAGCCGCTGTATGCATTTCGGAAATACCGTTTAATGGGCCAGTTGGCGCTGTTAAAGTTGGCAGAATAAACGGAGTAAAATTAATTAATCCTACGATTGACGAATTAGAGAAAAGCGATTATGAAATAATTGTTGCAGGCACAAGCGATGCGATTATGATGGTAGAAGGCGCGGCAAAAATTGTGCCGGAAGACGATTTGCTTGAAGCGCTTGAATATTCACAGCAGTTTATTCGCGAGTTTGTAGAATTGCAAAAAGAATTAGTTGCTAAATGCGGCAAGCCGAAATTAACATTAGTAGAAGAAAAGATTCCAGAAGAATTAGTAAATGAAATAAAAACTAATTATTCTGCGGAAATAGAACAGGCGTTATTTATAAAAATGAAACATGAACGGGCGGATAAATTAAAAGCGATATTAGATGCGATACTGCAAAAATATTCTGCAAAAATAGAAGAAGATACGAAAATAGAAAAACACATCAAGAAAATTTTTGAAAATTTAGAATATGAATTATTGCGAAAAGCGATATTAGAGCGCGAGCAGCGCTGCGACGGTCGCGGTTTGAAGGATATAAGACCGATAGTATGCGAAGTGTCAGTTTTAAGCAATACTCATGGTTCTGCGTTATTTACTCGCGGCGAGACTCAAAGTTTGGGCATAGTGACATTAGGCACTACGAGCGATATGCAGATATTAGATTCAATACACGGCAATACATACGAGAGATTCACATTGCATTATAATTTTCCGCCGTTTTCTGTCGGCGAAGTGAAACGTTTAGGACCGCCAGGCCGTCGTGAAATTGGGCACGGGAATTTAGCAAAACGGTCGCTTGAAAGCGTGCTTCCGTCATTTGACGAATTTCCATACGCGATAAGAATAGTATCTGAAATATTAGAATCTAACGGTTCGTCATCGCAGGCATCTGTTTGTTCAGGATGTTTGGCGCTGATGGACGCCGGGGTGCCGATAAAAGCGCCGGTAGCAGGTATTGCTATGGGGTTAATAAAAGAAGACGATAATTTTAAAGTATTGTCAGATATACTTGGCACAGAAGATCATTTAGGAGATATGGATTTTAAAATAGCAGGCACAGATAAAGGAGTGACTGCTATACAGATGGATATAAAAATTGAAGGATTGACATTTGATATAATGCGCGTAGCTGTTAAACAGGCATTAGAAGGCAGATTGCATATATTGAATGAAATGAAAAAATGTATGTCAGAACCGCGTAAAGAATTGTCGTCAAACGCACCAAAGATAGTTAAAATGAAGATACCGGTAGATAAAATTAAGGATTTAATCGGACCAGGCGGTAAGATGATAAAGAGTATCACAGAAAAGACTGGCGTTAAAATAGACATACTTGACGAAGGCGATGTAAATATTGCAGGAGTTGACAGCGCGGCTATTGACGAAGCGCTTGCCTTAATTAAATCAGCGATTAAAGATGTTGAAATAGGCGCTGTTTATGATGGAATAGTAAAACGCATAGAAAACTTTGGCGCGTTTGTTGAAATTATGCCGGGCTGCGATGGATTAGTGCATATTTCAGAATTAAAAAGCGGGTATGTTAAAAATGTAACTGATGTAGTGAAATTAGGGCAAAAAGTAAAAGTGCGTGTGACCGAAATAGATTCCAAGGGTCGCATTAATTTAACAATGAAAAATGTTTGATTTTTTTGTTATCTGTGTCTGCATTTTTTTATTGATTTAAAAATTTGCGGATGCAGATAATTTAAAATATTTTGATGTATGATTATAAAAAAAAATTTATTTTCTCCGCATAAATACAATTATGTCCGCGGCGTTAGACCGAAAGTAGATTGTATTTTGTGCGCTGTTATCAACAAAGAAAAAAATGTAGATAAACTAGTAGTTTTTGAAAATAAGTTATGGTTGATAACATTAAATTTGTTTCCTTATAATCCTGGCCATATAATGATATTTCCGCGCAGACATATTGAAGATGTTAGATTACTTAATGAACAAGAATGGCATAATTTGCAAAAATTACAAAATGAAAGTATGAACATTCTTGAAAAAATTTATAATCCGACAGGTTATAATTTGGGTTTTAATATAGGAAAAGATGGCGGAGCAAGCATAGCACATATTCATTACCACATAGTGCCGCGTTATAAAAATGAAATTGGTTTTGTCGAAATTTTTAGCGACGCGCGCATAATAGTTGAAGACCCGCAGATTACCAAAAAAAAACTGCAAAAAGAATTTAAAAAAATAAAAATATGATTGTTGTTAGCGCGGCGATTATTTTTAATAGCAAACAGCAGATATTGTTAGCACAGCGAAAAGCGGATTCTCATAATTCGTTGAAATGGGAATTTCCGGGCGGAACATTAGAAAAAAAAGAATCGCCGGAAGATTGTTTGATGCGCGAAATTAAAGAAGAATTGAATATTGAAATAAAGGTTAAGGATATATATCAAGTTATATATCACAAATGTGCTGAAAAAAATATATTGCTATTATTTTATTTTTGCAAATATCTCAAAGGTAGATTGCAGTGTATAGATTGCAATGCTGCGCGTTGGATAAATATTGTCGAATTATTAAAATATGATTTATGTGAGCCGGATAGAATAGTCGCAAAGAAATTAATAAAAAAAATAAAAACTCAATGTTGAAATTATTAAAAAGAATTTTAGCGGCTGCGCTAATTTTAATAATTTTTTCGTATATTTGCGTAGTTGCGGCTGTTATTATTTATTCATTTAAAGACTATAAAGGCGCGGTGGATGCGGCATTAGTATTTGGTGCTGCGCAGTGGAATAATCAGCCGTCGCCAGTATTAAAAGAGCGGATAAATCATTCGATAAAATTACTGAATAATGGACAGGTGAAATATATATTATTTACTGGCGGCTATGGCAAAAGAAGCAAATATTCAGAAGCGTCTGCAAGTAAGCAATATGCGATACATTGCGGAGTATCAGCAGATAGTATAATTATAGAAAATTTATCTAATACCACATTAGAAAATATTTATTTTGCTTCAAAAATAGCGAAAAAAAATAATATTAATAGTTTTATATTAGTGAGCGATCCGTTTCATATTTTTCGTTGTGCGGTTTTGGCTAATTATTTCGGGTTAGATTATAATGTTTCTCCTACAAAAACAACTAAAATTACCGGCTTTTATAGAAATTTGAAATTTATTGCGGCAGAAGCGTTTTATATTTGGCGGTTTTTTATTAAGATTTATATTTTGAATTTTGATATCTGGCAATAGCGATTTGTTTTGCTAAATTCAGTGCTTGTATTAAACTGCCGCAATGCGCTAAATTTTTTCCGACAATATCATAAGCTGTGCCGTGGTCAACAGATGCGCGGACAATCGGCAAGCCCAAGGTCACATTTACTGCGCTGCCAAATGAAATTAGTTTTAATGGTATCAATCCTTGATCGTGATACATACAAATCACGCAATCGAAATTATTTTTAACTTTTGGAAATAGCGTATCTGGCGCAAATGGACCGTTGACATTGATTTTTAATTTTTGCGCTTGCGCTATTGCCGGCGCAATAATTTTTATTTCTTCGTCGCCGAATAAACCGTTTTCGCCATTGTGCGGATTAAGAGAAAGTACTGCGATTTTTGGCGATTTTATAGCAAAATCATTTTTTAATGAGTTGTCTGCAAGTTTGATAATTTCCAATATTTTTGCGGTATTGATTAATTTTGGGACATTGCTTATTGCTGTATGAGTAGTGACTAATAATACTCGAAGATAATCGCCTACGAGCATCATACCTATATTTTTAGTATTTGTCAGATACGCCAATAATTCAGTATGTCCGGGGAAATTGCAGCCAGCTTGATTTATTGAGTCTTTGTTTATAGGTGCGGTGACAATAGCGTTGAATTTTTTATTTAGCGCGTAATCAACAGCGGCGGCAATATAATCAATTGCCGCTTTTCCGGCTAATTTGCTGACTTTCGCAATTTGCAATTTATCTATTGGACAATTTTGAAAATCGAAAATATTGAGTTTGTCAGCCGCTAAATTATTTGATGTTGGCGTATCTAATAAATTAAAAGCAAGATTTAATTTATATTTTTTATTATAAAATTCTAATACTGTCGTGTCGCCGAATATTATTGTCTCGTTGAAAATTATTTTAGCGGCTGCCGCAGCTTTTAAAATTATTTCCGGACCTATGCCGGCAGGACATCCCATAGTAATTACGCATTTATATTTTTTTTTCAAATTGCCCCGCCCCCCTTAAAATTCTTATAAATAAAAAAAATAATTGTAGATATTTTATTAAAAAAAAATAAAATTGTAAAATAAAAAATAATCATTTGACAAAACTTTTAAAATATAGTAAAAATAATATATTCAAAAAAATACAAAAAGTAAGGTGATAAAAATGTATTCATTAGAATTTATAAAAGAAATACCAAAAACAGATTTGCATTTGCATTTAGACGGGTCTTTAAGATTGAGCACATTAATAGAATTAGCAAAAGAATATAAAATAGAACTTCCTTCTTATACCGAAGCGGGCTTAAAGGAAACTGTGTTTAAAGACAGATATGTAGATTTAGTAGATTATTTAAAGGGTTTTGCTTATACTGGCGCTGTAATGCAGACAGCGGAAGCATTGGAGCGTATAGCATACGAATTAGCGTGGGATTGCATAAATGATAGTGTTTTTTATATAGAAGTGCGTTTTGCTCCGCAACTGCATATAAATAAAAATTTACAGTTTGAAGATGTTATGCGCGCTGTGAATAAAGGTTTTGCACGAGCAAAATCAGAATATAATAACAGCGATAAAGTTAAGAAAGAAGGTCAGCCGCAATTTAATTACGGCATTATAAATTGCGCATTGAGATTTTTTCTACCGCAGTTTTCAGAATATTATACAAAATTATTTGATGTTCATAAATTTTCAAAACCAGAAGAAATCCATTCATTAGCGTCATTAGAATTAGCCAAAGCTACGCGTAAAATAATAGAAGAAGAAGGCATACCAGTAGTGGCATTTGATTTAGCAGGTGCAGAAGCCGGCTATCCAGCAGGCAAACATAAAGAAGCATTTCAATATGCGCATGAATATTTTATTAATAAAACAGTTCACGCAGGCGAAGCATATGGCGCGGAATCAATATTTCAGGCGATTACTGATTTGCACGCCAATCGTATAGGGCACGGATTTTATTTATTTGATGCCTCAAAGGTAGAAAGTCCGAATATTAAAGATAAAGAAAAATTTATAAAAAATCTTGTGAATTATATTGGGAATAATCGTATTACAATAGAAGTATGTCTTACAAGTAATTTGCAGACTAATCCGAATTTGAAGAGTATCAAAGAACACACATTTAGTAAAATGTTAGAAGCAGGGTTGTCAGTTACATTATGCACTGACAATATCTTGGTATCAAACACATCGGCGACGAAAGAAGTAAAATTAGCGACTGATAATTTTGATATCCCACCGAAAAAATTGAAAGATATAATTATTTACGGGTATAAACGCAATTTCTTCTTCGGCAGTTATCGTGAAAAACGTAAATACTGCCGCCAGATAATTGATTATTATGAAAAAATCGAGAAAAAACATAATATAATTTATTAAATGTAAATTTTAAAAAGAGTATAAAGGGTGGTTTTTAAGATGTCAAATGATAAAAAAAATTTAAAAATATTTATTATTGACGATGAACCGTCTATTGTAAATTTGATTTTTAACTTATTAAAGAATTTTGGTTATAAAGCGGAATTTACAACTGATGCGGCAAAGGGCTTAAAGATTATACAAGAAAAAGAATTTGATGTAATATTTTTAGATTTGTGTATGCCGAAAGAATCCGGCTTGACAATATTAAAAAAAATTAAAGCAGTTTATCCGCTGACTCAGATAATTGTGATTACTGGTTATAGTTCTGAATTTTCATTAAAAGCATGTTTAAAAGCAGGAGCAGATGAATTTATTTGCAAGCCGTTTGATGTAGATGATTTGATAAAAGCATTAGAGCGCTGTGCAGAGCGTTTAGAAACTTATAAAAAAATCGAGACATTAGAGAAGATTGTAGGGGATAAATTGAGTAAATAGATAGCAAAAGAAAAATTGAGTTAAATATAGATGAAAAATAGCAAAGTTTCAGAGACTGAAAAATTAATTAATTTAGAAATAATATTAAATAACATACCAGATATATTTATAAGATTCGATAGAGATTATAACATATTATTTTTTAATCAAAATATTAGAAATCTTATAGAAAATCAAAATTTAGATAATAAAAATATTTCATTTTCAGATTTGCCAAAAGAATTGTCAGATTTTTTAAAAACAGCATATAATTGCGTATTTAATGAAGGCAGAAATTATGAAAATGAAATATTAATAGAATATAAAAAAAATAGAAAAATTTTCGGTGTGCGAGTGATACCAGAAAATACTAATATCGGAGAAATCTTTAATGCTATTTGTATTTGTCGAGATATCACAGAATATCGAGAATACAAGCAAAATTATCGCGCATTATTTGAAAGTATGTTAGATGGTTTTGCGCTGCATGAGATGATTTATGATGAAAATGGCGAAGCGGTAGATTATAAATTTTTGTTGGTTAATTCTGCATTTGAAAAATTGACCGGCTTAAAAAAAGAAGATGTGCTTAATAAAAGAATATTGGAAATAATGCCTGATTTAGAAAAAGAATGGATAGTGATTTATGATACAGTTGCGAGGACTGGCAAATCCGAACGATTTGAGATGTATAGCACACCATTAAAAAAATATTTTGAAGTATCTGCATATAGCCCGCGTAAAGGGCAATTTGCTTGCATATTTCAAGATGTGACATTAAAAAAATATTTTGAAAAAGAAATAATAATAAATGATAGATTAGCGGCATTAGGGCAGTTGAGTTTTGGCATAGCGCACGAATTTAATAATATACTTGCAATAATAAAAGGCAATTCGCAATTATTAAATATAACCTGTGAAAATTTAGATGAAGAACAGCGAGAATTATTAAAAACTATTGACGAACAAGTTATGCGCGCGGCGGATATATCTAGCAAAATGATGAATTTTTCTGCTACGCGTCCAGCTGCTCGAAAAAACGAGAATATTGTTAATGTTATTAAAGAAGTAATGATAATCCAAAAAAATTATTTAATGATGGATGATATAGAATTAGTATTTGAAATTGAAAAAGAAAAATTTTCAGATAATCAAGATTATATGATAGTTATAGACGTCAACAAAATTAAGTTGACATTAGTTAATATGATAATGAATGCGCGCGATGCAATAATTATGAAGAAAAATAGCAAAGGCATAGTGAAAATTATTTTGGCAAAAGACGAAAAAAATATAATTATCAAAATTCAAGATAACGGCATAGGTATGGACGAAAAAATGAAAGAAAAATTGTTCACGCCTTTTTATACTACCAAAGGGGCATTTTTGCAAGATGAAGAATTGGAAAATATAAAAGGTGTCGGCTTGAATTTATTAATTTGCTGGACTATTATAAAAATACACAATGGTCAGATTATTGTAGATAGCGAACTAAATGAAGGTACGACATTTACTATAAAATTACCTTATTATATCAAACCTGGAAATGAATAAAAATGCTAAAAAAATCAGCGCAGTTATTATAACAAAGAATTCCGAGAGATTAATAGCAGATGTTTTAAAATCAATTCAATGGTGCGATGAGATTGTTATTGTAGATTCCGGCAGTTCTGATAATACTCTTGAAATATGTAAAAAATACAACTGCAAAATTTTTTATAAAGAATTTAACGGTTTTGGCGAACAAAAGAATTTTGCAGTTAATAAAGCGTCTAATGATTGGATATTATCAATAGATGCTGATGAAATTATCACTAATGAATTGCGTGAAGAAATAAAATTTAGATTGGCTAATGATGCAGAAAAATATGCTGGTTATTATATTCCAAGAAATTTATTTTTTTTTGGAAAATTATTAAATTTTGGTGGTTCGAAAATAAAAAGAAAATTGCGATTATTTAATAAGAAATACGGAAATTTTAATTTAAACAAAGTTCATGAATCAGTTGAATTATCATCTGACAAAATCGGACAATTGACCAATAAAATTTTGCATTATAGTTATGCTTCAACAAGTGATTATTTTGTTAAATTTAATTCATATACAGACATTGCCGCAGAGGAATTATTAAAAAAAAATAAATTTAAAAATTTTTGTGGAATTGTTATTAGATTTCCATTAGAATTTTTGAGGCGCTATATTTTGCAGTTAGGAATATTAGATGGACGCGCTGGTTTGGTCTGGTGTTTATTTTGCGCGTTTTATCCAGTAGTAAAATATTTGAAATTATACGAATTGAAAATTATTAAAAAATAAAAAATGTATTTTTTAGTTATCGCAATAATTTTTATTTTAATATTAGCGCATTTGCGATTTAATATTTTCGGCAAAACTCAATCCGGCTTGCGCATATTGATGTATCATAAAATTTCAAAAGATAAAAACGATAAATTAACTGTCTCGCAAAAATTATTTGACAAGCAGATGAGTTATATCAAAAAAAGCGGGTATAATATAATTGATTTTGATGATTTACAGGATATATTGACAAACAAAAAGCAAATGCCACCGAACCCGTTGATTATTACATTTGATGATGGCTATAAAAATAATTTAGAGTATGCTGTGCAGATATTAGAGAAATACGGTTTTAAATATACTATTTTTGTAGTGGCTGAATATATAGGCAAGTTTAATTATTGGGACGAAGGCGTTGAACCTTTAATGAACTTTGATGAATTAAAAATTATATTGTCAAAAAATGGAAAGATCGGACTGCATAGTTTGACGCATAGAAATTTTAAAGATATGACAAGCGCAGAATTTGAAAATGATATATCTGAAACTATAAATATTTTCAAGAAAAATGCTCTTGAATTTTCTAATGTTATAGCATATCCCTATGGTGCGCTGCCGCAAAATGCGAACTTAAAAAATGAATTTAAAAAAATATTAGAAAAATACGGGATATTATTCGGCTTGAAAATAAAATCAAAAATCAATAAAATTCCATTTGAAGATAATTATAAATTAACACGATTAAATATAAAAGGAACGGATAGTTTTTTTGAATTTAAAATAAAAATTCAGAAAGGTAAAACGAAATTATTTTAATTATATTTTTTAGGAGTAGATGAGTAATGACTATTAGCAGAGGTTTTTATTATGCGCTTTTAACTATGGTTTTGTGGGGGATAGGACCTGTATTTGCGAAATTAGGCGTGCGAAACATTCCGGCAACGCACGGATTTATTATTCGCAGCGTAGGCGTATTTTTTTTCTTTTTTATTTTTATTTTAGCGACCAGACAAATAATCAATATTCCGACGATGCTTGTATCAAATTGGAAATATACTTTATTTTTATTTATCGAAGGTTTTTGCGGAGCGTTTTTAGGGCAGTTGACATATTATCATGCTCAAAAATATTGGGAGACATCTAAGACAGTGTTAGTAGTATCCGCATTTCCGTTATTAGCTATGGTATTAGCGATATTGATATTAAAAGAGCCGCTGACTTTCAAAAAAATCGTCGGAGCATTATTAATTGTTATTGGAATTTATGCGATTAAGTAATTTTATTATTTCCGCTGCTGCGGTAGTATCAGCGTTTGCATTCAATAATTTTCTGCAATTTTTTATTTCTTTATGCAGAGCCGCCGCGTAATTTTCGTCTTCTAAAATATTGACGATTTCAGAAAAAATATTTTGAGCGGTCATTTGATTTTGAATAAATTCTTTAACTGCGTTTTGTTCCAATACTATATTTATTAGCGAAATATATTTTATTTTTATAAGCAGCTGAGCTAACAATCCAGTAATAAAATTAACTTTATAAATAACAATCATCGGAGCAGCGATAATGCCTGTTTCAAGAGTAGCGGTGCCTGACGCGACTATTACAATTTTAGCGTTTTGAATTAGCGAATATACCGCACCGGCAATAATATAATAATTTTTCAAATTTTGAGGGATATAGGATTTTATTAGATTTATTTTTTTTATATCTGCCGCTGAAATAATTATTTTATAATTCGGATATTTTTGATTTATTAGAATAGCGGTATTTATCAGTTCAGGCAATAATTTTTTTATTTCGTTTTCTCTGCTGCCCGGCAGAAATAAAATATAATTTTTACGATTTTTAAGATTTTCATAATAATATTCAGAGGATATCCGTTTCATTAGCGGATGCCCGACAAATTGCGTTTTGTTTTTATCTTGCAAATATTTGTCATAGAATTTTTTTTCAAAATCGAAAATCACTAATATTTTATCGAATAATTTATCAATTTTATAAATGCGCGAAGTATGCCAAGCCCAGATTTGCGGGGAGATGTAGTAAACTAATTTTGCCTGTATATTATTTTTTTTTATTCGTTCAGCGAGCGTCAAATTAAAGCCGGGATAATCGACAAAAATAATAATATCGAATTTTTCTGATTTGATATATTCTAATGTTTCAACCAATAATTTTTTAAAAAATCGGATTTTTTTGAGCGCTTCAATCAATCCGATAACAGCCATCTCGTCTATTGATTTGAATATTTTTACAGGAAATCTTTTTATGTAATTTCCGCCTATTGCTGAAATTTGTAGTTTTTCATTGTATTTTAATAAATCTTGAATTAATGCCGAAGCGTGCATATCTCCGGATTGTTCGCCTGTTATAATAAATATTTTTTTCATTGTTTTTGGTCTGAATTATTAGTTTTCAAATTTTGCCAAAATTCTATTCTCTTTTTGATTTCTTTTTCAAAGCCGAAATTAGAGGGTTTATAAAATTCCTGTTCTGATATTTCATCAGGAAAATATTTTTCCCCAACATAGTTGTATTTGTAATTAAATGGATATTTATAATTTTTTGAATAGCCCAAGTCTTTCATTAATTTTGTCGGAGCATTACAAATATGCAGCGGAACAGGTCTATATCCGTCTTTGGCGATAAATTCTTTTACAGAATTATAAGCGGTATAAACAGAGTTGCTTTTTGGCGCAGCTGTTAGATATATCACGGCTTCTAATATTGCTAATTCGCCTTCTGGCGAACCGAGTATTGTATAAGTTTGATAAGCGTTTAATGCTACTGTCAAGGCATTAGTATCAGCAACGCCAATATCTTCTGTCGCCATGCGAATCAATCTGCGGCAGATGTACAGCGGGTCTTCGCCGCCTTCGAGCATTCTTGCGCACCAGTAAATTGCTGCGTTTATATCAGAGCCGCGCATTGATTTATGAAGAGCTGAAATTATATTATAATGCTCTTCGCCTGTTTTATCGTAATTCATAAATACAGTTTGCGCTGATTCTTTCACTATTTCTTTTGTTAGTTCAAAATTATTTTGCGCGAGCATATTTATAAATGTAGTTTCAAGAATGTTCAATGCTTGTCTCGCATCGCCGTTGACTATACTTGCAATTATATCGATTATTTCATCAGTATATTTGACTTGCGTTAATTTACAGTTCCATTCAGAGCAGCGAGTCAATGCGTTTTTTATTATTTGTTTTAAATCGTTAATTGTTAATGGATACAATCGTAAAACCTTCATTCTCGATAATAACTGCGAATTTATCTCAAATGACGGATTTTCCGTTGTCGCGCTGATAAGATATATTATGCCGTGTTCTATATAAGGTAAAAATAAGTCCTGCTGCGTTTTGTTAAATCTATGAATTTCATCTATAAATAATATTGTTTTTATATTATTATTTTTTAAATCGTTTTCTGCGGTTTCAAATATTTCTTTTAAAATTTTCGTGTTTGCCGCGATGCTGTTCAACATTATAATTTTTGAATTTGTTGTATTTGCTATTATATTCGCTAATGTAGTTTTGCCAGTGCCGGGCGGTCCCCAAAATAAATACGACTGAATTTTATTTGATTTTAGCGCATTATATAAAATTTTATTTGGCGCTGTTAAATGACGCTGACCAATAAATTCATCTAATGTTTTTGGTCTTAAAAATTGCGCTAATGGCTCGTTAGTTGTTTTCATAAATTTTTCTTTTGCAAAAATTATCGTGAATATATAATAATCCTAATTGATAGATAAATGATTTTTTCTGCGTTTTTTGATATATTCCCATTATTTCGCAGATATTGATTAATTTATAGTTTATCAAACAACCCGATAATTTATACAGCATATTCCAATATCTTTTTTTATAAAAATTATCAGATGATATTTTACTATAAACATATAAAAACGGCAATATTGCATTTGCAAAAATTAATTTTGTATGTGCATCGCCGAGTTTGTAAAGTCTGTCAGACAATAATGATTCAAAAAAAGCAATAAATGATTTTGTATTTGAACAATGTGTGTTTAAATAATTTAGAAAATCATTTTCATCGAAAAATAAAATATTAGAGATTAGATTTTTTAGATTATTCAATCTAATAATATAATTATTTTTTGGTCTGGTTTTTAATGAATGCCAGTTTCGAGTTATTTTATTTTTTTCTAAAATGTAATTTGAAATTTTTATTAGTTCTTGCATTATTATTTCTTGAACTTTTGAACGACGGCAGTCGGAGCATATTTTTTTTAATTTTTCAAAATCAATATTCAGCGCTATTTTGGTGAATATATTTTTATTTGCGCCGTAGCCCAGTCCACGGCTTATTAATATGACAAGAGTTTTTAAATACCCGTATTTATTTATATATTTTTCAATTTTTAAAAATTTTAGATTTAGATTTTTTTTGCCGTAACAAAAAATTAATTTGTGGATATTTTGGGAATTTTTGAGTTTTGAAATATTGCAAGGATAAATATTTTTTTTAGTATTTGATTTTTGCCAGTTTTCAAATATTTCAGAAAACGGATAAATCAATTGATTTGATAAATTAATATGATAATTCGGTTTTATCATTTGATTTTTGAAGTTTGTATTTTTGTCATAGTCATAAAAATACATTTGAATTTTTACTTGATTATATAAATTATTTTTATGATGATTATGGCGCAGCCAGTCGTTTTTATTTAATTCTAATTCAATGTCTGTTTTTAATTTTGTTCCGTTAATTTCGATTTTGGCGTTTAGATAGTCAGGTCCTTCTAATTCGTTTTTTCTGCCAAGTTTAAGAATATTTATTATTTCACCGCTGTCGGAAATTAACGGATTTATAAACAGTTTATTTTGAAAAACATAATCTAAAAATTTTTCTGTTAGTTTCATAAATTAATAAAAATCATTTGTTGACAATAATTCATAAACTATTTTATAATAAAAAACAAAATTTCAAAGGATTTTAGTATGAAATATTTTATTTTTATTTTTTTTGTTTTGCTGCAAACGAATATTCTTTTAGGATTAGATAATAAATTATGGGTTGAATATTTGAAATTTATTGAGAATTCCGCTGAAAATTTGACATATGACGATTGGTTAAAAAAAAAAAAAATGGAAACAGAACAAAAAACTGAAAATATCGAGCAGCAGAATTTTTTTATTATTACGCCTGATATTTTAAAACCGACAATTGCCGATACTGCAAATATTGTAAAAAAAACAGAGGCATTAATAGCCGCAGATACTAATATGGCGAATAAATCATCAGAAAATATTAAAATAAATAACGATTCGGATAGCATTTTAAAAGCTGTTGATATTAGCGCTGACACAAATATTTTGAAAAATGAACGTTTAATATCAGAAGAAAAAGCAGCAAATACAGAAGATATAGATGATACTGATGAGATTATAGAATTTGAAGATATTAAAGCATTACAAAAAAACGAAGAAACCAAAGAATTAGCAATAAAAAAAAAAGATGACTTAAAAAATTTTAATTATCATTATTTGTCAGCAGATGATATTTTAAAAAAAAATAGAGAATACGAACAATACAAAAAAAAGAAAAATTTGAAATATTATAGAATATTAGGCGCTTCGCTTGTTGCGCTGGCATTATTATTCATTTAATTTTTTCTGATTATATCTATAACATCTTGTTCGGATATATTAGCCATACAGCGATTAAAAGCGCAGTGTTTTTTACGATTTTCGTCTATGCCGTAGCACGGCGGGCAATCATCAGGATTTTTTTGTAATATAAAATAATTTTCGCGTGCAGGCGGCGCGCTCACAGCGCCGTTAGTTGCGCCGCATAAACATATTTGTTTTACTTTTGTCGCATTAGCAAGATGCGCAATTCCCGTATCGCCAGAAATGAACCAATCGAGTTCGTTTATGAATACAAATAATTCCCGTAAATTGAATATTCCGCTAATATTGATAATACTCTGATTATTTAATATTTTTAAGATTTTGTTAGTGATTGTTTTTTCATTTTTTGAACCGGTAAGAAAAATATAATAATTATTAGAAATTAGATATTTAATTAATTCAATATATTTTTCAAACTGCCATAACCG